>JAJDGD010000040.1 GCA_030265505.1 Ruminococcaceae bacterium OttesenSCG-928-O06
ATAGCGGGATTTTTTTCTGTGCGCAATCGTTCCATCACAATTTGACCGCCGGCGGGCGAACAAAGGCGCCCAAAGGCACACGCTTGCGACAAAATGCCGCTATATATGCGGTGTTTTGGCGGTAAACTAGGTGGGGAATGTGCATTTATTGACTGACTATTGACATATAGTCAGTCAATATGTTAGAGTGTGCATATGCAGAAGGGAGGCCGTATGCGTATCTCAAAACCCCCGGGCGAGCGCCGGGCCGAACTGGTGGCTGCCGCCCGGCAGCTGTTTGACGAAAAAGGCGTGGATAAAACACGCGTTAGCGATATTGTGGCCCGGGTGGGGGTGGCCCAGGGTGTGTTTTATTATTACTTCGCCTCTAAAGAGGAGATGGTAAACTGCGTGGTGCAGCAGGTGGCGGGCGAGGTGGACGAGGACGCCCAGGCCATTTTGCAGGACGATGCCACCCCCTATTGTGAAAAAGTGGCCCGTTTTATTGAACTGTTTTTGGACGTAGTGGACAAGTTTTTGGGCGACGAAGAAACCCAGCTGTTCCCGGTGAAAAACAGCCCCCTTGCCCGTGGCAGCATGGGCACCCTGGTGGCCCGCCAGCTGATGGGGCATTTGCAGGTGCTGGTGCAGCAGGGGGTGGATATAGGCGCCATCACCGCGGCCTACCCCTGGCCTGCCGCCCAGGTGGTGGTGTACGGCATGTGGGCCCTGGCGGAGCAAAAACTGCCGCCCCGCCGGATGATATATGCCATTGCAGAGCAGGCCCTGGGCCTGCCCAAAGGGGAGCTGACGGCGCTGGCGGGCCGCGCCGCGCCTTCCAATGCCGGCTTGCCGTAGCCGTAGAACGAACAGCAGGCACAAAGCACGCCTTCCTTAGAAAACACCCATTGATACCGCACTTGCGTATCCATATAAGTTTGAAAGCACGCGCCGGCAATGCGTCCTGCGCCGCAAAATATACAGACAGATGAGACAATAAATTACTATACGAGGAGTAGAGGGAAATGGCCGAATACAGCCAACCACTGGAACAACTGGTAACACAGCTGGAGACAGACCCGCAGAAAGGCCTTGCGCCCGAGGAAGCCGCCCGACGCCTGGCAGAGTATGGCCCGAACGCCCTGCAGGCGAAGAAGAAGAAAAGCTTGTTCATGCGTTTTTTGGGCCAGTTTGCAGACCCTATGATTATCATTTTGCTGGTTGCGGCGGCCATCAGCTTTTTTGTGGCCCTGCAAGGGCACGACAGCAAGGAGTATTTCGAGCCCGTGTTGATCTTGCTCATTGTGGTGGCAAACGCCATTATGGGCGTGAGCCAGGAGAGCCAGGCCGAAAAGGCGCTGGATGCCCTGAAGGAACTGAGTGCCCCGGCCGCCCGGGTGCTGCGTGGCGGCACCCAGAAGGTAGTGGACGCCATAGAGGTGGTGCCGGGCGACGTGATTTTGGTGGAGGCCGGGGACTTTATACCCGCCGACGGCCGCCTTTTGGAGAGCGCCAGCCTGAAGTGCGAGGAGAGCGCCCTTACCGGCGAAAGCGTGCCCAGTGAAAAGGACGCGGCGGACGAAGTGGCCGAAAACGCCCCCCTGGGAGACCGCCACAACATGGTGTACAGCGGCTGCAGCGTGGCCTACGGCCGCGCGCGGTATGTGGTTACCGCCACCGGCATGGGCACAGAGATGGGCCGCATTGCCGGCATGTTGAACGAAGAGGAAGAGGGCAAAACGCCCCTGCAGTTCAAGCTGGCAAAGCTTAGCAGGGTTTTAGGCATTGGGGCGCTTATCATCTGCGCCTGCATTTTTGCCCTGGGCTATTTCGCCTTTGGGCTGGACCTTTTGGACACCTTCATGATCTCGGTGTCGCTGGCGGTAAGCGCCATTCCCGAAGGGCTGCCCGCCATTGTTACCATTGTTCTGGCCATTGGGGTGCAGCGCATGGTGAAGCAAAACGCCATTGTGCGCCGCCTGCCCGCGGTGGAGACCCTGGGCAGCGCCAGCGTGATTTGCAGCGACAAAACCGGCACGCTTACCCAAAACCGCATGACGCTGACCAAGGCCTTTTACTCCCCCGACGGGCACATGGAGGACATAAGCGCCCAAAATAGCGAAGAGGTGCGCACGCTGCTGCAATATGCTACCCTGTGCACCGACGGCACGGTGCTGTTTGAAGGGGACGAAGTGAAGCATATAGGCGACCCCACCGAGACCTCTATTGTGCTGGCGGCCCACCAAAACGGCATGCCCAAAGAGCAACTGCTGGAAACCCACCCCCGCCTGGCCGAGGTGCCCTTCGACTCTGAGCGCAAGCTGATGAGCGTGGTGTGCGACATCGACGGCAAAAAGACCGTCATCACCAAAGGGGCGTTCGACTCTTTGGCGCCGCGCTGTATAGAAGGCGACGTGGAGGCCGCCCGCCGCGAGAACGACGCCATGAGCGAGAAGGCCCTGCGGGTGCTGGCGGTGGGGTATAAAGTCATTGATACCATTCCCGAAAAGCCCGACAGCGAGAACATAGAATACGGCCTTACCCTGCTGGGGCTGGTGGGCATGATAGACCCGCCGCGGCCCGAGGTGCGCGATGCGGTAAAGGTGTGCCGCAAGGCGGGCATCCGCCCGGTGATGATTACCGGAGACCATGTGGTTACCGCCGCCGCCATTGCCGACGATTTGGGCATGCGCCGCGAGGGGGACCTTGCCATTACCGGGGCGCAGCTGGCGGAGATGGACGACGCCGAACTGCAGGCAAAGGTAGAGGACATCAGCGTGTACGCCCGGGTATCGCCCGAGGACAAGATACGCATTGTGAAAGCCTGGCAAAGCCGGGGCGAGGTGGTGGCCATGACCGGCGACGGCGTGAACGACGCCCCCGCGCTGAAAGCGGCCGACATTGGCTGCGCCATGGGCATTACCGGCACCGACGTGGCCAAAGGCGCCGCCGACATGACCCTGACCGACGACAACTTCACCACCATTGTGCATGCGGTAAGCGAAGGCCGCGGCATCTACGACAACATCCGCAAGGTGGTGGGCTATCTGCTGGGCACCAACATCGGCGAGGTGCTGGTGGTGCTGGTGGCCATGCTGGTGTGGAGAGAGTCTCCCCTAGTGAGCATGCAGCTTTTGTGGATCAACCTGGTTACCGACGGCCTACCCGCCATTGCCCTGGGGCGCGAGGCCGTGGAGAGCGACGTGATGGACAACCCGCCCCGCAAAAAGGACGAGGGCATTTTTGCCCACGGGCTGGGGCCGCAAATTGTAATGCAGGGCTTTATGTTTGCCGCCCTTACCCTTGTAGCCTACGCCCTGGGGTACTACTGGAACATGGGCGCCGGCGCGGGCGACCATGCCGGCCAGACCATGGCGTTTTTGGTGCTGGCGCTGTGCCAGGTGTTCCACAGCTTCAACATGCGCTCTGAACACAGCCTGCGCGAAATCGGCTTTTTCTCGAACAGATACCTCAACCAGGCGGCGGCCATCAGCCTGTTGCTTACGGCGGCGGTGGCGTTCATCCCGCCGGTGGCAAACGCCTTTGCCCTGGTGATGCTGCCCGCCCCGATGTATCTCATCGCTTTGGGCCTTGCCCTTATCCCCCTGCCGGTGCTGGAGATTGCCAAAGCCCTGGGCCTTGTAAACCACGACGGCCCCCGCAGCAAAAAGGCGAAGAAGTAGAAGGGGGACGGTCATGCCCGGCAGGGCGCCCCCCGGCGGAATTGACCCTTGCGAACAGCCGGAATAGAAACGTAGCAGCGGTTTTTTGCGGGTTTCCCCTCATTCATTAACAAACTGAAAACTTTCGACAACATTTTTGCTTTTTTGGTTGACCACCCCAGGCCCCCCACCTATACTGAAAGCAGATATCGCATTTTGCAAAGCGGCCGGCGCGCCCGGCACACACACACGAAGGAGTGATTGGAATGCCCAGTTTTGTGAACCCGTTTTCCGGCAATATCGACCGTAAGATTAGCAAGACCGAACTGTTGCAGGCCCTGCGGGTGGATATCGCCTCTGAGCTGGAGGCCATCTACCTGTACGACGCCCACTCCCACGCCACCGAAGACCCCCTGGCCGCCAAGGTGCTGGCCGACATTCGCGACGAGGAGATAGAGCATGTGGGCGAGTTGATGGCCCTGATGCGCTATTTGGACCCCCGTGTGGCCGACCTGCTGTTGGAGGGCGAGGGGGAAGTGAAGGAGATGATGGAGGACCTCGGCATCAGCCAGATCACCATCCGCGGGGTGGATACCTCGGTGGGCAGCCTGATAAAGGGCGAAGAAGAGGACTAGAGTGTGCTTCAAGAAAGCGGAGCACCCCGCCGGCACACTGTATTGCATGGAAAGGAGGCTGTGTGGCCACGCGGCCACACGGACAGAATATGGATTATTTGAGCAGAGGAGACGCCCCCTTCAGCGAGGAGCTGTGGGGCCGCATAGACGCAGCCGTTACCGGCGCCGCCAAGGACATGCTGGTGGCCCGCCGCTTTTTGCCGCTGTACGGGCCGCTGGGCCCCGGCGCCGCCACAGCCCGCATAGACGGGCCCCAAAAGGAAGAAGTGCAGAAGGACGGCTTTGCCATGATGGAGGGCCGCGCGCTTGCGCAAGTTCCCCAGCTGTTTGAGGACTTTTGGCTGTACTGGCGTGATTTGGCCCAGTATGAGCAAGACGGCGTGCCCGTAGACCTGGCCGCCGCAAAAGCCGCCGCCCAAAGCCTTGCCTGGCGCGAGGACGAGATGGTATTTTACGGCGTGAAGGAATATGGCATAGAGGGCCTGCTGACCGCCAAGGGTGTGAACACCCAAAAGCGGGGAGACTGGGCCACCGGCGAAAACGCCTTTACCGACGTTGCCGCCGCCGTTGCTACCCTGAACCAGAACCGCAAAATTGGCCGGCACACCCTTATTGTAAGCCAGGACTTGTATGTGCAATTGCAGCGCATTCAGCCCAGCACCGGTGTGCTGGAGAGCAAGCGCGTTGCGAAGCTGCTGGACGGCCGGTTGTTCTACAGCGCGGTGCTGCAGCCCAAAACGGCGCTGCTGGTAAGCGCCCAGGCCCAGTATATGGACCTTGTGGTGGGGCAGGACATCCGCACCGCCTTTACCGAGGCGGTGGACCTGAACTACCACCTGCGCGTGCTGGAAACCGCCCTGCCCCGCGTGAAAGACCCCACCGCCGTGGTGGTGTTTAAGTAAGGGCGTTTTACGCCGACACTTGGCTTTGGCGCGGCTGCGCCAAAACAAGTGGAGTCCGATGCCCAAGAGCGCGAGCCGGCAGGCGAAGCGCGATTGGCCGCGGCGGAAGAGGGCGCTTGCGCTGGCAGATGCTGCGCCCTTACACATCAAAACAAGGAATTTATTCTACAGGCAAAGGGCCGCGCGTGCGGCCCTTTGCCGCCTAAAGAGGGAAAAAGATGCGTGCAATGGGCTGCCTTGGGAACGTGCTATGGTTTTTGTTTGCCGGGCTTTGGCTGGGCATAGGCTGGTGCCTGGCGGGGGTGCTGTGGTGCATCACCATCGTCGGCATCCCCATTGGGCGGCAGTGCTTTAAGCTGGCCGGGCTGATGTTTTCACCCTTTGGCAAGCAGGTGGTGCATGGTGGCGGGGCGGCATCAGTTATCGCCAATGTGTTTTGGCTGCTTATTTCCGGCCTGCCGCTGGCTTTGGAGGCCGTTTTGGTGGGCGCCGTTTTGTGCGTCACCATCGTGGGCATTCCCTTTGGGCTGCAGTGCTTCAAGTTTGCGGGCCTGGCCCTTGCGCCCTTCGGCGCGCAGGTATATCCTGCATAAAACGGGCAGCGGGGGCGGGGTGGTTTCTCAACACCCCGCCCCTTTTGTGTTCATTTTCTGCCGCAGGGCGGCTTTTTTCACAAAAATGCCTTATTTGTGAGGCATGGTTTTGTTATACTGAAAAACAGCGGCCCGTTGCGCGCAGGGCCTGTACCAAACACGAGAGGAGACGGCGGCCATCCAACGCTCCATGCGAAAAAACATCCTGCGAGAGATCCGCTCCACCATGGGGCGGTTCATAGCCATCTTTGCCATTTCGGCACTGGGGGCGGGCTTTTTTGCGGGGCTGAAGGCCACCGGGCCGGACATGCGCGCCACGGCGGATTTGTACTATCAGGAGCAAAACCTGATGGACGTGCGGCTGCTTTCCACCTATGGTTTTACCGGGGCGGACGCCGACGCCCTGGCGGCGCGGGACGACGTAAAGGCCGTGATGGCCGGCTACGGGCTGGATTTGCTGGTGCACAACCCCGAGGGGGACGAGGTGGCCCGTTTTGCGGCCCTGCCCGCGGCGGGCACCGAAGGCGATGCGGACATGAACCGCATTGTACTGGTGGAGGGGCGCCTGCCCGACGCTGCAGACGAGTGCGTGGTGGACGCCCAGACCGCCTACCAGGTGGGGGACGTAATCAACCTTTCCGAGGGGAACGACGAGGACACCCTGGATATGCTGAACGCCCGCGCCTTCACGGTGGTGGGCAGGGCCAACGCCCCGTCTTACATCGCCTTCACCCGGGGCAGCACTAACATCGGCAACGGGCGCATCGCCTTTTTTGTGTACACCACCGCTGCCGCCTTTGACGGGGAGTATTACAGCGAGATTTTTCTGCGGTTGGAAGGCACGGAGAAGCTCTCCAGCTTTTCAGACGAGTATGAAACCTTGGTGGACGACGCCGTGGAGAGCCTGGAGGGCTTTGGCGAAGTGCGCGCCGAGGTACGCTATACGGAAATTGTGGACGAGGCGAATGAGGAGCTGGCCGATGCAAGGGCAGAACTGGACGACGCCAAGGCCGAGGCGGACGAAAAACTGGGCGACGCGCTGCGCGAAATAGAGGATGCCGAGAGAAAGATAGCCGACGGTTGGGCGGAAGTGGCGGAAAATGCCCAAAAGCTGGAGGACGCAAAACGCGACATAGCCAGTGGCCAGGCTGCCCTGGACGACGCCCGCGCCAGCCTTGCGGCAGGGCAAAGCACCTATGACGCCGGCTGGGCCGAGTACCAGCAGAACCTGGGCGCCTGGCAGCAGAACAAGGCCGCCGCCGATGCGCTGCAGGCGGGCCTGGGCACACCGATGGACGATGCCTTTGCCGCGCTGGACGCTACAACGGGCAGCGGGATGATAGAGCCACCCACGCCCGAGGCCGAGGCGGGCTTTGATGCCGCCGCCGAGGGTGTAGTGCAACTGGCCGAGGGTGCCGCTGCGCTGCTGGAGGCTTCGGGCGATGCCGGGGCTGCAGCGGCCGCGGGGGCCATACGCGGCAGCGTGGATGCCGCCTGTACGGCCATAGACGAGGACCGGCGCCTGGACGCCTATACAGCGCTGGGAGCCCTTGCGCCGGGCGGCGCGCTGCACACGGCCATGGCCGCCGCCGCCCAGGGTGCCCAGGATGAACTGGCCGCGGCACTACCCCTGCTGCAAGACGCAGAGGCAAAGCTTTTGGCGGCCCGCGCCCAGTTGGACGAAGGCTGGGCCGGGGTGAGTGCCGCCGAGAGCCAGCTGACCAGCGCCCGCGCCGAGGTGGCCGACGGCGAAGTACAGCTGGCCGATGCCCGCAGAGAACTGGCCGACGCCCAGGTGGAGCTGGCCGACGGCAGGCAAGAGTATGAGGAGGAAAAGGCCAAGGCCGAGGCGGAGATTGCCGACGCGGAAGAAAAACTGGCCGACGCCCAAAAAGAGCTGGATGAACTGGAGGCGCCCAAGTGGTATGTGCGCACCCGGCAGGACAACCCCGGCTACTCCGGCTTTGCGTCCGACGCCGACCGCATCAACGCGCTGGCGGCGGCCATTCCGGTGTTCTTCTTTTTGGTGGCGGTGCTGGTGTGCCTTACCACCATGACGCGCATGGTGGAGGAACAGCGCAGCATGATAGGCACGCTGAAGGCCCTGGGATACACGCGATGGGCCATTGCCGCAAAGTACCTGCTGTACGCGGGCTTTGCCAGTGTTACCGGCGCGGTGGTGGGGGTCATCATCGGGTTCATCGCCTTTCCCACGGCCATCTGGCAGGCCTACGGCATGATGTATGTGATGCCGTCCATCCATTTGGGGGGCAACACGGGCCTTGCGGTGCTTAGCGTTGCGGTGTGCGTGGCCTGCACCACCCTGGCGGCCCTGTTTGCCTGCCTTAGCGCCTTGCGCAGCGTGCCGGCCGAACTGATGCGCCCCAAAGCGCCGCGGGCGGGCAAACGGGTGATTTTGGAGCGCATTGGCCCACTGTGGCGGCGCATGTCCTTTATGCAAAAAGTGACGGCGCGCAACCTGCTGCGGTACAAAAAGCGCTTTTTCATGACGGTGGTGGGTGTGGCGGGCTGCACCGCCCTGCTGCTTACCGGCTTTGGCCTGCGCGATTCCATCACCGGCATTGTGGCCCGGCAGTACGGGGGCATCAACCGGTACGATTTGGTGGTGGCCACTAGCGAGGCGACCGGCGCCGCCGAGAACACCGAGCTGAACCGCCTGTGGCCCCAGTATGCCGAGGGGATATACACCCAGGAAACGCTGATAGACGCCGAGAGCGAAAGCGCCGCCAGCGGCGGCATGACGGTGTACCTGTATGTGATGGAGCAGCCCCAAGAGTTTGACGAGTTTATTCGCCTGTGGGACCGCAAAGGTGGCACCGCGGTGGCCCCGCCCGGCAGCGAGGGGGCGGTGATTACCGAAAAACTGGCCGACCGCCTGAAGCTGAAGGTGGGCGACACCCTGTGGGTGAACCGCGTGAACGAGGATGCGCGCGCCCTTACCGTGCAGGGCGTGGCCGAAAACTACATCTTCAACTATGTGTTTGTCTCGCCCGCGCAGTACGAAGCGCTGTTTGGCGAAGTGCCCGAATATGACACCCTGCTGCTGAACCTGCACGAAGACCAAACGCAAAACGCAGACGCGATACTGGAAGAACTGCTAAACGCAAGCCCCGTGGCCGGCGCCGTAGACATCGCCTCTTATCAGGACCAGTTCGACGACATGTTCTCCAGCCTGAATGCCGTAGTATGGCTTATCATAGGGGCGGCGGCCCTGCTGGCCTTTGTGGTGCTGTACAACCTCACCAATATCAATATTACCGAGCGGTACCGCGAGATTGCCACCCTGAAGGTGCTGGGCTTTTTCAACGGGGAGGTGGCCAGCTATGTATACCGCGAAAACCTGATTTTGACGCTGATAGGCATTGTGCTGGGGCTGGTGCTGGGCGTGTTTTTGCACGACTTTGTGATTACCACCGCCGAAGTGGACGAGGTGATGTTCCGCCGGGTGATAGAACTCCTAAGCTATGTGTGGAGCGTTTTGTTCACGCTATTGTGCGCCGGGCTTGTAAACCTGGCCATGCTGCGCCGGCTGCGCCGCATCGATATGGTGGAGTCCCTGAAATCGGCGGAGTAGGGGCGCTGTGCGCCGAGAGATGGCTCGGGGGTGCCATGCACAAAATTTGGCTTGGCGCTAGCCAAACAAATTTTCCCGATGTTCGCCAGGCATCGACCGCAGGGAGATGAAGGGCGAAAACAGCGGGTGATAGCGAACATCTGGAGCCCGACACCCAAGAGCGCGAGGCAGAGCCGATGCGCGATTGGTTTGTGGCGGGTGGGGGCGCGGTGCGCCGAGTATAACAAATTGTTATCAAAACCGATTTTTCGGTGCATTTTTGCCCCAAAGCGGGTATAATTGTGTTGGCGCGGCGCACAGTTTGCCATTTGCGCCGCAGCGTGGTTTTGCCGTATAGCAGGGGGTATTTTGCCCCCCAAAAAATGATAGGAGCGTGAGTACCGAATGAAAAAACTGCTTGCACTGTCCCTGTCCCTTTTGATGATTGTACTGCTGGTTGCCTGTGGTGGCGACGGCGGCACAAGCACCCCTTCCTCCACGCCGGACGCCAGCGGCAGCACCCCTGCCCCCAGCACCGACGGCTATGAGATTGCCATGATCACCGACATTGGCAACATCGACGACAAGAGCTTCAACCAAGGCACCTGGGAAGGCGTGCAGATGTATGGCACGGCCAACAACATTACCCACCAGTACTACAAACCCACCGAGCAAAGCGACGACGCCTACCTGCAGGCCATCGACCTTGCCATCCAGGGCGGCGCGAAGATCATCGTAACCCCGGGGTACCTGTTCGAGAACCCCATTGGCACCGCGCAGGCCCAGTATCCCGACGTGCACTTTATCCTGATTGACGGCAACCCCACCGGCGGCGCGGCTGAGAACGCCGTGGGCATCACCTATGCGGAAGAGCAGTCCGGCTATCTTGCGGGCTATGCCGCCGTGAAGGACGGCTACACCAGCCTGGGCTTTATGGGCGGCATGGCGGTTCCCGCCGTGGTGCGCTTCGGCTTTGGCTATGTGCAGGGTGCCAACGACGCCGCGGCCGAGCTGGGCATTACCGTGGATATGAAGTACTTCTACACCGGTGGCTTTGAGGCCACCCCCGAAGCCCAGGCCATGGCGGCCAGCTGGTACCAGGGCGGCACCGAGGTCATCTTCGGGTGCGGCGGCTCTGTGGGCAACAGCGTGTTTGCCGCGGCCGAGGCCGCAGGCGCCAAGGCCATTGGCGTGGACGTGGACCAGAGCGCCGAGAGCGAGACCATCATCACCAGCGCCATCAAGGGCTTGCGGGAATCCGTAAATCTGGTGCTGGGCCAGTACTATGCCGGCAACTTCCCCGGCGGCGAGGCCCAGACCCTGGGCGCCGCGGACGACGCCGTGGGCATCCCCATGGAGACCTCCCGCTTCGAGACTTTCACCCAGGCAGACTATGACGCCATCTTTGGCGAAATTGCCGCGGGCAACGTGTGCATCCCGAAGGACAGCGATTCCACCAGCGCTTCCCCGGCGGACATTGCGGCAGGCTTTGCCAACGTGAACCTGGACGTAGTGACCCAGTAAGCCACCGTGCCCCTGTGGCACAGCGCAAAAAATGAAAAGCCCGGGCAGGAGATTCCTGCCCGGGCTTTTTTGTGCAGAACCTTTTATTTGCGCGTGCTTCTTGGTATAATGATACTACGAAAAGACGCGGTGTGAAAAGGCAAAAAAACCGCCAGGGGGCGCGGTGCAGCTTTGGGCCGGCCCCGGCGGCAAAGAAGGGCAGTGTGGCCGTTATGGAACCCATTATCGAGATGCTGGGCATCACAAAGCGGTTTCCCGGAATCGTTGCGAACGACGATATCACCCTGCAGCTGGAAAAGGGCGAGATACACGCGCTGTTGGGCGAAAACGGCGCGGGCAAAAGCACGCTGATGAGCGTGTTGTTTGGCATGTACCGCCCCGACGAAGGGGTGATACGCAAAAACGGCGCCGTGGTGCAGATTAACGACCCCAACGACGCCAACCGCCTGGGCATAGGCATGGTGCACCAACACTTCAAGCTGGTGCACAACTTCACGGTGCTGCAAAATATCATTCTGGGGGTGGAGACCACCCGCGGGGGCTTTTTGCAGATGCAGGACGCCCGCGAAAAGGTGGTGGCCCTAAGCGAGAAGTACGGCTTCGCCATCGACCCGGACGCCCTGATCGAGGATATCACCGTGGGCATGCAGCAGCGGGTGGAGATTTTGAAGATGCTGTACCGCGAAAACGAGATTTTGATTTTTGACGAGCCCACGGCTGTGCTTACCCCGCAGGAGATCACGGAGCTGATGAAGATCATGAAAGGGCTGGTGGCCGAGGGCAAGAGCATTTTGTTCATCACCCATAAGCTGAATGAGATAAAAGAAGTGGCCGACCGCTGCACCGTGCTGCGTAAGGGCAAGTGTATCGGCACGGTGCAGGTGGCCACCACCAGCAAGGAAGAGCTGAGCGAGATGATGGTGGGCCGCAAGGTGAACCTGGTGGTGGAAAAAGGCCCCGCAAACCCGGGGGCAGAGGTGTTCCGCGTGCAGGGCCTTTCGGTGCAGGGGCATGCCGGCAGCAAGCACCCGGTGCGGGATGTGAGCCTTTCTGTGCGCAGCGGGGAAATTGTGTGCATTGCCGGCATAGACGGCAACGGCCAGACGGAGTTTGTGCAGGCCATCACCGGGCTGATACAGCCCTCGGCCGGCAGCATACACCTGGCCGGGCAGGACATTACCCACGCCAGCGTGCGCCGCCGCAACACCTCGGGCATGGCCCACATTCCCGAGGACCGCCACCGCCACGGCCTGGTGCTGGACTTTCCCCTGGCGTACAACCTGGTGCTGCAAAGCTATTTTGAGCCGCAGTTTTGCAAAGCGGGGTTTTTACAGTATGACGCGATTTACGAATATGCCGACAAGCTGATTGAAAAGTACGACATCCGCACCGGGCAGGGGGCCAACACCCTGGCCCGCAGCATGAGCGGCGGCAACCAGCAAAAGGCCATTGTGGCGCGGGAGATAGAGCAGGCGCCGGAGATTTTGGTGGCGGTGCAGCCCACCCGCGGGCTGGACGTGGGCGCCATCGAGTACATCCACAAAAAGCTGGTGGAGGAACGGGACGCCGGCAAGGGCATTTTGCTGGTGAGCCTGGAGCTGGACGAGGTGATGAACCTCTCGGACAGGATCCTCGTCATCTACGAAGGGGAGATTGTGGCCGATTTGGACCCCGCCAAGGTGACGGTGCAAGAGCTGGGGCTGTACATGGCGGGCAGCAAGCGTGACGCCCCCGCCCAAACCGAAAAGGGGGCCTGACATGGGCAAGAAACTGTTGCAGGGCGACGGCTTTTATTCCTTCCTTTCGGCATTGCTTTCCATTATCGTGGGCATCCTCATTGGCTTCATCATTTTGCTGGTGTCCAATCCCTCGCAGGCGGTGAACGGCCTTCTTACCATACTGAAGGGCGGTTTTTCCAGCATGCGAGACCTGGGCCAGGTGCTGTACAACGCCACGCCCATCATCATGACGGGCCTTTCCGTGGGGTTTGCCAACAAGTGCGGGCTGTTCAACATCGGCACGCCGGGGCAGTTCATCGTGGGCGGGTATGTGGCGGTGTACATCGGCGTGAA
>JAJDGD010000041.1 GCA_030265505.1 Ruminococcaceae bacterium OttesenSCG-928-O06
CCCGGCGAGACGCTTACCGTAACGGCCATTTTCCGCAAGCTGCCCGTCTCATCTTCCTCTTCCTCGTCGGCTTCCTCCTCCTCCAGCCAGCCACCCACCACCACCCCGCCGGAGACCAGCACCCAGCCAGACCCTACCTCTCAGCCACAGCCGGACCCCACCACCAGCACCCAGCCAGACCCCGGCACAAGCAGCACGGGTGAAGAACAGGCCGATGCCCAGGCAGCACCGCAGCAAGGCGGCGCGTCCTCCCCTACAGAGTAAGCTCCCTGCCAAGCAAGGCGGGTAGAATTTATACACAAAATATCTCTTAGAAAGAAAGGCGGCAATGTATGTTCCTTACCACAACCGAGACCCTGGCAGGGGTGAACCTGCAGCACCTGGGCCTTGTGAAAGGCAGCACCGTGCAGTCCAAGCATCTGGGCAAAGACATTATGGCGGGCTTTAAAAACATGGTAGGGGGCGAGCTTACCGGCTATACCGAAATGCTGAACGAGGCGCGGAACATCGCCACCACCCGCATGATAGCCGAAGCCCAGGCCCTTGGGGCAAACGCCATTGTTATGGTGCGGTATTCCTCCGCCTCCATTATGGACGGCGCCGCCGAAGTGATGGCCTATGGCACCGCCGTGAAGTTTATTTGATTGCTTGCCGATGGTTGTTTCCATACAAAAAGGCAAGGCCGCGGGGAAACCTCCCTGCGGCCTTCTTTTTCACGCCTTTTCATCCCGGTGGCAAAATGCGCACAAAATGCCAATCAATTCCCTAAAAAATCCATTTATGCCTTGGCATCGCTGGTTTTATCCGGTGCAGTGCCGGGTGCCGGGCGGCCAAACCCGGTGATACTGGCCTCGGCCACCAGTGTGTCCGCGTCGTCCCAAAGCTGCACCTTGTACACACAGGTGTTGCGGCTGCGGCTGGTTTGGGTGGCCTTTGCGCGCACCCGGCCTTCGGCCACCGCGCGCAGGTAGTGCATGTTGCTGTTCAGGGTAACGGTGTCAAAGCTGCCGGCGTTGGCCGCCACGGCAAAGGCAAAGTCTGCCAAGGTGTACAAAAGGCCCCCCTGTGCCGCCCCACGGGCATTTTTGTGCCGCGGCGCCAGCTGTACACTGCACGCGGCGCTTGTCTCGTCCACCTCGTCTATCTGTATGCCCTGCTCCATCGCGAACAAATCGTCTGCAAAAAAGCAGCGCGCTTCCTCCAAGGTCATTCTGCCTGTTCCCCCTTTTTATGGCAATGGAAAAGCGGGGCGGAATGCCCGCCCCGCAGCACAGTATACCACAGGTTACCTTGTTACCACAACGCGCAGCACCGTTACGGTTTGTATCAGTTTTGTCTCGTCCAAAATACCGGTAAAATGCACGGTGGCGTTGTCGCCTTCTTGCATGCCGTCGCTGGGGGCCGTTACTTCGGCGCCGTGTATCTCAAAACTGAAGTTAATACCGTCCGCCGTTAAAATGGTAAGCTCTGTCTCTGTGGCCGCCGTTACATTGCCGGCAACCTCTTTTTCGGTAAAGTCGTCGGCCGGGCTGGAAGTGCCCCCCTGCGAGACAAGCGGCGGCGTACTTTGCGTGCTGCTGGGTTTTGCGCCGCCGTCGCCGCAGGCGGCCAGCAGCAGCCCCAGGCACAGTATGCCTGCAATCCATATTTTTTTCATCGAGGTCGCGTCCTTTCTGTTTTCTCTTGGTTTTTTATGCAAATGGGCGCTGTGGCCGGGCGCTTTTTGTTTTAAAAAGCCCCTGCGCGGCTTACATCAGGTCTATCGCCTGGGTGGGGCACACCTCGGCGGCGCCTAGGGCGCACTCCAGGTGGTCGGTCATGGGTTCTTTCACCACATGGGCTTTCAAATCGCCCCCTATCTTAAAGGTGGCGGCGCAGGTCTCTACGCACAGGCCGCAGCCTATGCAGGCCTCGGGGTTGATGCTTACCATACAATCACTCCTTTTTTGCTCGTGGCGGGGGTGGGCCGGGCGCGCCGGGCAGCGCGGCCATGTGGGGCGGCGGCCCGGTATTGGCCGCGTTGTTACGCCCCGCCTGTGTGCAACAAGCATACCCGCCCCGTCGGGTGAAAGATGGCGAAAAGTGTAGCCGGCCAGGAATTTTCTCTTGATTTTTGGCGGGTTTTCTCTTCTTTTTATATGTATTTTTATTTGGTAGCGGCTTGCGCCGTTCTTGCCCCGCCCACGCAAAAAGCCGCCGGCCTTTGCCTGCGGCTTTTCTCCGGGGAAGGCGGCGGGGGCCGTATTGTTTTGCCACAGGAGCTATGCTATAATAACAGACGGTTAGAAAGGACCCGCAGGCGGCCGGCAAAGGCTGGCGGCTTGGGCCTAACAGAGGGAGGGGATCCAGCATTCATCCGCTTTTGCGCACCCCGATCAACGGCGCCCTCGTCAGCAAAAAGCGCGCCGCCATCCGCCGGGAAATTTTGGCGGAGGCCCCCTCTTTGATAGACAAGAAGGTCGCTGTCCTGGGCGGTTCCACCACCCAGGATGTTTGTTCTCTGTTGGAGTTGTTTTTGCTGGACGGTGGCATCCGCCCCCAGTTTTACCAAAGCGAGTTCGGCCAGTATTGGCAGGACGCGGTGTTTCCGCCGCAGGCCCTGTGCGATTTTGCGCCCGACGTGGTGTTTGTGCACACCAGCCTGCGCAACCTGGCCACCCGCCCGGCCCCGGGCATGGCGGCGGCCGAAGTGACCCAGATGCTGGACGACGAGATGGCCCGCCTCACCCAGATGTGGCAGGCGCTGGCCGAGCAGTTCGACTGCCCGGTGATCCAGAACAACTTCGAGCCACCCTTCTACCGGCTGATGGGCAACCGGGACGCGTGGGATGCGGGCGGTCTCACCCACTATGTGCACCAGCTGAACGGCCGTCTGTACAAGTATGCGGCGGCCCACCCGTCCTTTTACATCCACGACATCCACTACCTGGCCGCCGAGTACGGCCTGTCCCGCTGGGCCGACCCGGCCGCCTGGCACCTGTATAAATACGCGCTGGCGCCGGCGGCCATCCCCGCCTTTGCCGCCAACCTGAGCCATATTATCCTCTCGCTCTACGGGCGGAACAAGAAGGCGCTGGTGATGGATCTGGACAACACGCTGTGGGGTGGCGTGGTGGGCGACGACGGGGTAGAGGGCCTGGAGATTGGCCACGAGACGCCGATGGGCGAAGTGTTCAGCGAGTTTCAGCAGTATGTGAAGGACCACAGGCGTCTGGGCGTGGTGCTGGCGGTGAACAGCAAAAACCAGCCGGAAAACGCCCTGGCCGGCCTTGCCCACCCCGAGGGCACGCTGCGCGAGGAGGATTTTGCCGTGGTGTGCGCCAACTGGCAGCCCAAAGACCGGAACCTGGCGGCCATTGCCGACGCGCTGAACCTGGGGGTCGACGCGCTGGCGTTTGTGGACGACAACCCCGCCGAGCGGGAGCTAGTGCGCCAGGCGGGCCTGGGCGCGGCGGTGCCCGAGGTGACCCGGCCGGAAGAGTACATCCACGTGCTGGACCAAAGCGGCTTTTTTGAAACCACCGTGTTCTCGGCCGAAGACGCCGCCCGGGCCGACATGTACCGCCAGAACGCCCAGCGCCAGAGCCAGCAGGCCCAGTTTGCCGACTATGACGCCTTTCTGCAGAGCCTGGCCATGCGCGGGGCCATCCGCCCGTTCGAGCCGCTCTACCTGCCGCGCATCACCCAGCTCACCAACAAGTCGAACCAGTTCAACCTCACCACCCGGCGCTACACCGAAAACGAGCTGCAGGCCATGGCCGAAAACCCGGCGTTTATTTGCCTGTATGGCAAGCTGGAAGACCGCTTTGGCGACAACGGGGTGGTGAGCGTGGTGGCGGCCGAGGCCGAGGCTGGCGCACTGCACATCCGGCTGTGGCTGATGAGCTGCCGGGTGCTGAAGCGGGGCATGGAACAGGCCATGATGGACGCGCTGGCCGCCCGGGCGGCGGCGCGGGGCATAAAACAGCTGGTAGGCTACTATTATAAAACGGCCAAAAACCAGATGGTGCAGGATTTTTACGCGGAGTTCGGCTTTCAAAAGGTGGCCGAAACGCCCGAGGGGGACAGCGAGTGGCGGCTGGAGCTGTCCGCCTATCGGCCCCAAAACCGATGGATAAAGGTGGAGGAAGCATGACACGGCAGCAGGTATTCGAGCGGCTCAACCGGGTGTTCCAGGACGTGTTCGACAACGAGGCCCTCGCGGTGGGCGATGCCACCACGGCAGCCGACGTGCCCGGATGGGACTCGCTGATGCACATCCGGCTGATGGGCGCGGTGGAGGACGAATTTGATATGGTGTTCGACATGAAGGACGTGGTGTCCCTGCAAAACGTGGGCGAGATGGCGGACATTATCATGGCGAAAGGGCACTGAGCCATGCAGTTTACCTCCCTGCCCTTCGCCGCGTTTTTGTGCGGGGCGGCCGCCGTTTTCTTTTTGTTGCCGCCGGCGGCAAGGCGGCTGTTTTTGGCGGCGGCAAGCCTGTTTGTCTACTGCTACCCCAGCCCGTGGCAGGGGGCGTTTTTGCTGTTATCGGTGGCCCTCACCTACGGCGGGGCACGGCTGCTGGACAGAACCGAGGGCCCGCGTACCCGGCGGCTACTTTTGGCGGCCGGCGCGGTGCTGAACCTTGCCTTTCTGCTGTTTTTTAAATACTACAACTTCGCCGCCCAAAACCTGGCGGCGCTGTGTGGGCTGCTGGGCCTGGCGGCGCCGCTGCCGGCGCTGGCGCTGGTGGCGCCGGTGGGCATCAGCTTTTACACCTTCCAGTCCCTCGGCTACCTTGTGGACGTCTACCGCCGGCAGACCCAGCCCGAGCGAAATATTGTCACCTACACGCTGTTTGTCGCCTTTTTTCCCCAGGTGCAGGCGGGGCCCATCTCCCGCAGCACCAGCCTGCTACCCCAGCTGCGCTCGCCCGCGCCGGCCTTCGACGGCAAGCGGGTGGAGCGCAGCCTGCTTTTGGCGGGCTGGGGCTTGTTTAAAAAGCTGGTGATTGCTGACCGGCTGGCCATTTTTGTGGGCAATGTATTCGACGGGCACGCCGGCGGCACCGGCGCGGTGGCGGTGGCGGCGGTGGTGCTGTTCGCCTTCCAGATGTACTGTGACTTTTCCGGCTACACCGCCATGGCCCTGGGCATCGCCGGGCTGTTTGGCTACCGGCTGGACCCGAACTTCCAGCTGCCCTATTTCTCCGGGACCATCCCCGAGTTCTGGCGCCGCTGGCACATGACACTGGGCAGCTGGTTCCGGGACTATCTATTCTACCCCATCCTGCGCAACCGCCGGCTGAACCGCCTGGCCAAGGCCGCCCGCAAAACCCTGCCGAAAACCCTTGCCAACAACATTCCGGTGGTGGTGGGGCTTGTGGTGGTGTGGTTCTGCACCGGTTTTTGGCACGGCACCGGGTGGAACTACATCGTGTGGGGGCTGTACCACGGGCTGCTGATCATCCTGTCCACGCTGGCGGGGCCGTGGCTGAAAAAACGGGGCCAGGCCCTGGGCCTGCCGCTGGAGGGCCGGGCATTTGCTCTGTTCCGGGTGGTGCGCACCTTTGCGCTGGTGTGCGTGGGCTATGTGTTCTTCCGCTCGGCCAGCCTGGGCGCCGCACTGGGGCTGTTTGCCAGGCTGTGGGGCGGGGCGGGGCCCGCCGCGCTATGGGACGGCACGCTGCTGCAATACGGGCTGGACGGCGCCGACTTCGCCGTGGCGTTGGCGGGGCTGGCGGTGCTGTTCGCGGTGGAGTTTGCCCAGCGCAAGCGAGACCTGCTGGCGTGGGTGCCCGCCCAGAGGCGACTGGTGCGCTGGGCGGTGTATCTTGTCGGTATCCTGGTGCTGTTGGTGTTTGGCATGTACGGCGAAGGGTATGTGGAAAAGCCGTTTTTATACTTCCAATTCTAGAGAATGCGGGAGCGCTTGTCATGGGAAAAGGCAGAGAAAAACTGAAAAAGGTCGCCTGGGTGGCGCTGTTTCTGCTGCTGGCGGCGCTGCTGGTGGGCGCGGCCGAAGGGGTGCTGAACCCCAAGGAAGAGACGATGCTGGCCTTTTACGACGAGCCAAAAAACACCGTGGACGTGCTGTTTGTGGGCGGCAGCCACGCGGCCGCCGCGTTCGACCCCATCCAGCTGTGGCAGCAACACGGCTACACCGGCTACACGCTCTACTCCTGGGGCCAGCCGGCCTGGACAAGCTACCACTATGTAGTGGAGGCGCTGAAAACCCAAACGCCCCAGGTGGTGGTGGTGGAGGGCTTCGGCTTTTTATACGGCCGCTCCTACCTAGAGGAGGTCAACTTCGACAGCGTGTCCGACGACTTTTCGCTGCGCATTCGCCCCGGGGCAAACCGGGTGGCGCTGGCCATGGCCATGTCCCGCTGGCAAGTGAACAGCCGCCCGTGGTATCGGTATGCGCCGCTGCTGCGGTACCACGGCCGGTGGAAGACGCTGACGCTGGAAGATTTTACCTGGCCGTTTTGGGATCACGCCACCACCGCCAAGGGCTTTGGCCCCAACTTCACCACCGAGGCCTTTGCGGCCCCCGCCCGGCCCGAGAGCCCGCCGCCGGCTGATCTATATCCCGGCTGTGAGGAGTATCTGCTCAAGCTGATCGAGCTGGCGGAGCGAGAGGGGTTCCAGCTGGTGGTGGCCACGGCGCCCTACGTGGTGGAAGACGCCAGCGAGTGGTCGGTGTTGCAGCGGATACAGGACATCTGCGAGGCAAACGGGGTGCTGGCGCTGGACTACAACCAAGCAACCCTGCTGGACGAGAGCGGCTTTTCATTCGAGACCGACATGGCCGAGCACGCCCACGTGAACCTGTATGGCGCCGAGAAGATCACCGCCCACATCGGCGGGCAGCTGGCCGAACACTTTGCGCTGGAAGACAGGCGGGACGAGCCCGCCTTTGCCCACTGGCACGAGGCCGCCGCGGTGGAATACTGGGACAAGACGCTGATGCGGCTGCGGCTGTCGCCCACGGCGGCCCAGTGGTTCCCGCGCATGGCCGAGGAGAATCTGGCCGCCTTTGTGGTCACCCGGGGCGCCCGGTTCGACCAAGGGGACAACGCCCCGCTGCTGGAGGGGTTCGCCGCGCTGGGGATGGACACCGAGGTGCTGCGCGGGGGCGGAAGCTACCTGGCGGTGGTGGACGGCGGCCGGCTGCAGCGGCAGGATGCCGGCGGCCCGGCCGACACGCTGGAGGCCAGCTACGCGCTGGGCGAAGGCGAGGTGTACCTGCAGGCCTCGGAAGAACAGGTGGTGTTGCGCTACGGCGAAACCAACTACGCGCTGGACTACGACGGCGTGCACGTGTTGGTGGTGGACAAAACTGACGGCAGCGTTGTGAAATGTGTGGTGTTCCGGCCCGAGGAGGGCTGCATCACCCGCACCGACTGAGGCTGCACACCCACCTGCGCGAAGACCTGAAGCGGAGCGGCGGCAGCAATTTGACCGCGGAAGACTTCCTCTACAGCTGGATCCGCGCCATCGACCCGGAACCCCCGCCGACTACAGCAACATGTATGCCGTGATTGCCGGCTACTGTGACGCGCTGGGCGGCGAGGCGGAGGAGTAAACCCCCGCTTTGCAGCAAAAGCATAAGGCCCGCCGGGCGTTCGCCCCGGCGCCGGCCGCAAAACGCAAGAAAAAGCCGCAGGCCTTTGCCTGCGGCTTTTCTTTGGTGACCCGTCGGCGGCTCGAACGCCGGACCCTCTGCTTAAAAGTAAATGACCCATTTTACCGCCAAGTACCACCGCGTACAATTCTTTAACATTTCATCGTCCAAAATCAAGGTACGGTAGGTAATCGCTTTACAACAGAATACCATCAAAAACCACCCAATACAACCTGTTTATAAGCCATATTTTTGAAGAAATTTTTGAAGGATGCCCCAAAAAGAGGCAGGTAATCGGTTTTCGATAGCGAATGCACAGAGAGCGCCGAGCAATCGGCGCTTTTTTCTATATACAGGCCCCACCCCTTTTTGCCTGTTGGAAAAGGGTTTGAATAACACCCACCACTAATTGTAAAGGAGGAAATGTATTTGGAAGTAATCGCCATCCCCAGCACCGAGCAGGTTAATAAGTAAACCCGCTGGGCAGAGGGTTTGAATATGGAAAATCCACGGGGGGTATTCGTTCCACTTATTCCTATTAGACAAAAGTAGTATATTAACTGGGATTTGAAGTATTTTGCTTGAACAGTTACTGCCGCACATTATGACGAATGCCAGTACCTCCACACCCTCACACGAAAAAAAAATTGTGGACATATTGACAATTCTCAATCTGACGCATATACTGTCAATAGATTGAAGTTTGTCTATATGAGGTGAAGTGATGGAAAGTAATCATGCTGCAAACGCAAAGGTGTTCAAAGCCTTTTGTGATGAAAACCGCTTGCAAATATTAGAGCTATTGCAGACCGGGGAAAAATGCGCTTGTGTGCTGTTGGAGGACTTGAATATCAGTCAGCCCACATTGTCACATCACATGAAAATCCTTTGTGAGAGCGGTATTGTTGTCGGGCGCAAAGAGGGTAAATGGACGCACTACTCTATTTCGCCCAATGGGGCGGAAGCCGCACAAGCCCTTTTGAAAATGCTGACAACCGTTACCGTTCTTGAAAGCGTGGGTGAAGCTGTATGCGGGTAGTATGGGATTTCTTTCAAAACCAAATCCTTGGTATGAAGTGGCTTAATGAGCTAATTGGCTCAATGCTGTCAGCATTTGGATTGGACATTACAACACGCATTGGCGGCAGTGTTCAGTTTTTCATCTATGATGTTATCAAAATCGTAGTGCTGCTTTGTGTTCTAATATTTGTCATTTCCTATATTCAAAGCTACTTCCCGCCGGAGCGCAGCAAAAAGATATTGGGGCGGTTTCGCGGCATTGGTGCAAACTGCGTCGCGGCTTTGCTTGGAACGGTAACGCCGTTTTGCTCCTGTTCATCTATCCCGCTGTTCATTGGTTTTACAAGCGCGGGCTTACCGATTGGCGTTACGTTCTCATTCCTGATTTCTTCCCCAATGGTAGACCTTGGCTCGTTGGTGTTGCTTATGAGCATATTCGGGTGGGAAATAGCTATCATCTACGTGCTGTTCGGCCTTGTGATTGCGGTTGCCGGTGGCACGATTATAGAAAAGCTGCACATGGAAAAGTATGTAGAGGAATATATCACATCTGCCAGCTCGATTGACATTGAAGCAACCGAACTGACGAAGCGCGACCGACTGCAATATGCTTGGGAGCAAATGCGGGACACCTTCAAAAAAGTGTTTCCGTATATCCTTATTGGCGTTGGTATCGGTGCGCTTATCCACAACTGGATACCTGAAAGCTGGATTGAAACGGTGCTTGGCAGCAACAATCCGTTCTCGGTTATCTTGGCGACACTTGTTGGTATCCCCATGTATGCGGATATTTTCGGAACTATCCCCGTGGCCGAAGCACTATACGCAAAAGGGGCGCAGCTTGGGGCAATACTCGCCTTTATGATGGGGGTAACTACGCTGTCCTTGCCCTCCATGATTATGCTGCGCAAGGCAGTAAAGCCGAAGCTGCTTGCGCTATTCATCGGCATTTGCACGGCGGGAATTATTCTTGTGGGCTACCTGTTCAACGCATTACAATTTCTATTTTAGGAGGGTTCAAAAATGGCCGAGGAAAAAACCATGCCATGCTGCGGAGCAGAAGCGGCAGACAAGAACATCCGCATTGATTTCCTTTACCTTGACCTCAACAGTTGCGAAAGATGTGGGAATACTTCTGCGGAGTTGGACAATGCGGTGTCGGAATTACATGGTGTACTCGATACGTTAGGCTTTACCCTGTCCGTCAACAAAGCCCAGATTTCCACCCCGGAATTGGCCGAACAGTATCATTTTATGAGTTCGCCCACAATCCGGGTGAATGGTAAAGACATTTGCGCCGACGTGCAAGAAAATGCTTGTGCGGATTGCGGTGACCTATGTGGAAGTGATGTAGAGTGCAGGGTGTTTGAATATGAGGGCAAGGAATATGACGCTCCCCCGAAAGCAATGATAATGGACTCCGTATTAAAAGCTATATATCAAACGCCGACTTGTGATTGCGTCCCCTATGCCATGCCAGATAATCTAAAGACTTTCTTCGCGGGGAAACAGGCCGGGGGCTGCGTGGCTGGAGGATGCTGCTGTGAAGAGTGACGATAGAGCAAATCAGGCGATAGAGTATTTCAATCATGGGTTTAACTGCGCACAGGCGGTATTGTCTGCCTACTGTGAAGAATTTGGCTTGGCTCGGGAAACCGCATTGAATCTCTCCTGTGGTTTGGGTGCTGGTATGGGCAGACTCAGCCATGTTTGCGGGGCGGTGTCTGGTGCATACTTAGTGATTGGGCTGAAATTCGGCCAATCGTTGCCCGATGACAAGGAGGCCAAAGAGAAAACCTACGCGCTGGTGCAGGCGTTTTCAAAGCGGTTTGAAGCGCGCAACGGTTCCACGATATGCCGGGATTTATTGGGTGTTGAACTATTATCAGGCGATAAGGTTATTGCCGCCGAGAGGGTGAAATCCGTCTGCCCCAAAATGGTGCGGGACGCAGTGGAGATTATTGAAGAACTGCTATTTTAATTTTACTGGAGGTTTTGATATGGCGTTATTCGGAAAGAAGAAAGAAGCAGATAAAAGTTGCTGTGGTGATGTGAGCGCAGAAAGTGTTAAACAGGCACAAGCGGCACAAAACGAGGGTGCAACCGTAAAAATACTCGGTTCCGGTTGCAAAAAGTGTAATGAGCTTGAAGCCAATACAAAGGCGGCTCTTGCGCAGCTTGGCATGGAAACTACCGTAGACCATGTTACGGATTTTGCGGCAATCGCGGCCTATGGTGTAATGACTACTCCGGCGCTGGTCTTAGGCAAGAAAGTTGTGTCTGCCGGTAAGGTTCTGAAAAAAGACGAAGTAATTGCGTTGATTGAAAAACACGGAGGGCAATAAGCGTGAGGATGTTAGCAGAGTTTTTCCCGGAGTTTGCTGAAAAGCTGGACGAAATCGATGCACTGTATGAGAAAAAACGCAGCATAGACGAAAAGACTTATCAATTCATCTGCTTTGCGCTCTCCATCAAGGGACGGTCAAAGCCTTGTGTTCAGAAACATTTTAAGGGTGCATTGGAAGCAGGGGCTACGGTTGAAGAACTGACCTACATATTGGCTCTCACCATGCGGGAAGCAGCCGGGGCTGATGATTGTTGGACGCATGATGTAATAGGCGATTGGAAAGAGATTATCGCCGGAAATATCAAATGTGATTGCGAAAAGTAAAAGGTAATATCTTTCGCATTATTGATATACAATCCCTTGAATGAATGACATGTAATTCAAACATTCCAGAAACAAAACCGGCTCCGTTTTGGGGCCGGTTTTGACGCTTGATAGTGTTTTCAAGTAGCCAAGGCTGTGATATTATATCTGTAGTCGGTATCAGGGATTTATGTATATGAATGTTCACATTTAGTAAGTAAATAGTGAACAGTTGAGGGTGTGATTTTTTGATGGATTATATGCCAATTATTCTCATAGTGATAGCTGCATCGTTTCTTGTCCCCTTATTTATGTCGGGCATAAGGACGCGAAACAAGGACAAGCAACACTTTGCTGATAAGAGCATTGACGTTTTCAAACTGCCAATGAAATTCGCAGTTCACAAAGGCCGAAGTCTGGTCGGCTTTTATGTTGACCGCTTTGGAGAACCCCACAAAGAAGCCGCAATTATGAAAGCAATGACCCCGGGTACAATTATCAGCGACACGTCAGGAAACCAGTACACAGTCGAAGAATTTATGAAATGGTCATTGTATGGAACCTATGGGCACATTTTCGGTGAAAGCGGCCAGAGCCGATACCTCATCTTTGCGGTACATGAGACAAAAATGTAGACTGCTGGTGCAGATGTATAGCAGTCGCTAAACTTGAAAGACACAGCAGAGTTTAGTACTCCAAACGATTCTTGCCATTCTTTTTGGCACGATACAATAACTTGTCACAGCGCGTCAATAGTTCCTGCGCATTTTCACCAGGAATCAGTATTGCCATCCCAATGCTTACGGTTACTGACAGCGTATATCCATTAGTCTCCACCACAGTCTGTTCAACCTGCCTGCAAACACGTTCTAGGATATTGCGCCCAGTTTCCAGGTCAGTGCCAGAGAAAAGCATGAAAAATTCCTCGCCGCCATATCGCACAGCCCAATCGGAGCTGCGTCGAATATACGAAGCAACGGTGTGCGCCGTTGCGGCCAGCACCTGATCTCCAACCGGATGGCCGTACTTATCGTTAACTTGCTTGAAATCATCAATATCCAGTATCGCACAACACATATTCTGTGCGTTATTATGACAGTCTTCAATTATTTCTGGCAATTTCTCGTCAAGATGGCGACGATTAAGCAGTCCAGTCAGTGCGTCAGTGGTAGCAAGTTTATTTAAACTTTGGATGACACCGGTAACCTTATCAACACGCGAATGATCGCGTATATCAACGGTCATTGAGTCGGAGATATCTTTGACCAATTCGGCAACCACCTGGCTATCATTAACTGTAATCGGGACAGATAGAATGAGCAACACTTTACCTTGGGAATACTCCAGTTTCACGATTGTCTTGCCACTATAAAAAGCACGGATGGAGGTACAGTTTTGGCAGCGCTCATCAGTACCGAAAACATCAATACAACTCACGCCGGTTTTTTTAATGCCTGACGAATGATCGTATTCCAATAGTTCGCCGCGCTGGGGGTCTACCAACCGGATGATGTCGTAAATATGC
>JAJDGD010000042.1 GCA_030265505.1 Ruminococcaceae bacterium OttesenSCG-928-O06
GGTGGTGGCGCTGGTGGTGGGTATTTTTGCCGTGTACCAGCACATTGCCGGGCAGCTTAGCGGCACCAACACCGTAGACGGCAGCCTGCCCGATGATGTGCGCGCGGCCGATTTGCCCGAGTACACCGGCAAGGGCATTATATGCGGGCTGGTGTGCGGGCTGGACTATGACAACGAGACCGCCGACGGCTACGAGGACCCGGACAACAAGATTGGCAACACCGACTTGATTTTGTATGTGATGTTCGACACGGTGAACGGCAGCGCCAACATCCTGCAAATCCCGCGGGACATCTATGTGGGCGACGAGCTTGCCACCGGCGGCAATTACAAAATCAACTCTTTGTACCGGTTTTCCGAGGACCCGGACAACCGCATTGCCCCCCTGGCCCGCGCCATCAACGACCAACTGAAGCTGCCCATAGATTTCTACATCACCATAGATATGGATGCCGTGAAGGCCATTGTGGACCACATGGGCACCCTGGAAGTGTATGTGCCGCGGGATGTGGTGGACCCCGAGAACCCGGGCAACGTGCTGGAGGAGGGCTGGCGCCACTTCACCGGCGAAGAGGCGGAGTTCTTTTTGCGCAACCGCAACTATGTGGATGGCGACGTGACGCGCCTGGCCATGCAGCAAAGCTTTTATTCGGCGCTGTTCCGCGAGTTCAAGCGCCTTACCCCCACCGACCTTCTCATCTGGATGCGCATCGTTTTGTACTATGTGAACGTAGAGGGCATCAGCCTGGTGGAGATAGGCGGCCTTGGGCAAAAGGCCCTGGGCCTGACAAGCGAGGATATCACCTTTGTGCGGCCCCCGGTGATAGGCACGAAGTATAAGGGCAAGGCCCTGGTATACCTTGATGCAGACGAGACTGCCGAGCTTTTGAACCAGTACTTCCGTCCCGACGGCCACGGCTACACCGCCGAGGAGCTGAACATTTTCACCCTGGACACCGACCTGTACGGCAAAAGCGAGGCCCAGATTATCAGCATGGCGTCCATACAAGGGCAAGAGGCCCCGCACCAGTAGCTTTATGTGATGAGGAAAAACGTTTCAACGGGCCCGCCTGTGTGGTATGGCCCTCCGGCTTTGCGGTAATACAAAAGTGGCATAAGCGCGCGCGTTTGCGGCGCCGGGCCCTGCCGGAAAAGAAAGTGGAACCCAATGGCAAAACGGCACAGCTATAACCAGGGCCGCCCACAGCGCGCCGGCGGGCGCCAGCAGGGCAAAACCCAGTACGACCAAGACGCCTTCGACGAGTACCTGCCGCCCCCGGCCAAGCTGAAAAAGCGCCGGCGCTGGCCCAAGGTGCTGATTGCGCTGGCGCTGGTGGTGTGCCTTTTGGGCGGCGGTGTGTTCTTTTTGCTGCGCTACATCCGCGGCGATGTGCTGGACCCCGGGCTTTTGGGCACCATTTTCCAAACGGGCCCGCGGGAGTACAGCAAAAAAGACGTGGTGCACCTGCTCATCATCGGCATAGACAACGAGGACGGGCGCGACTATGGCGCCGGGCTGGGCCTTACGGACATGATCCTCTACGCCAGGTACAACATCAAGGACAACCAGCTTAGCCTATTGCAGATTCCGCGGGACAGCTATGTGGGCGAGGACTTGCCCACCGGCGGCACCGGGCACATCAACGCACTGCTGATTTCCGGCAGCGACAAAGAGAACCCCATCAACAACCTGGCCGCCAGCATCCAGCAGCAGTTCAAGCTGCCGGTAGACCATTATGTTGCGCTGGACATGGAGGCCCTGCGCGCCATTGTGGACACCTTTGGCGGCCTGCAGGTGTATGTGCCGCGCGAGATGGAGTACCGCGGCAGCTACCTGGCCCAGGGCTGGAACTGGCTGGACGGTGCCGGCGCCGACTTTTTTGTACGCAACCGCCATGGGGCGGGCTTCGAGCGGGCGGACATTGACCGCCTGGACAACCAAAGGCACTTTTATTCAGCGTTGTTTCGCCGGCTTTTGAACCTGACGCCCATCGACATTGTGAACCTGCTGCCGGTGTTTGACTATTACTGCAACACCGATATGGACTTTGACAGCGACATGGTGGCCCTGGCCGTGGCCGCCCTAAACCTGAAAAGCGAGAATGTGGTGTTTTGCAAGGCGCCGGGCGCCACCGGCATGGACGACCCCGGCGGCCGTGGCCGCAGCCTGTATATTTTGGATTTGTACGGACGCGGCACCGAGCAGGACCCCGGCCTTGCCTGGATTTTGAACCAGTATTTCCGAGACCCGGAAAAGCCCGTGCCCGCCGAGGAACTGCTGCTGCCGCAGGTCCGCATCCCGGATTCTGTGCCGTTGTACCCGCCCAACATACAAAGCATGGCCGAGGTGCAGGGCCCCGAAGGCGGCAGCGATGTGGATGTGGAGCCGCATGCGTAAGGTGTGTAGAATCCGTGTATAGGATGCGGTGCTTTTTGCCATGCTGCCCGGCATAGCGCACACCGGGCACCCACGCCTTGCAGCCCCAAAGCCCACTTGCGCCAGGCGGAAAGGCTTTGTCAGGCAGACCATAGAAAAAAACCTTTGAAGGAGCGTTGCATGCAACCACTGGAACTGGCAAAAACCATAGCTACCATACTGGACAACAAAAAAGCGAAGGACATTCAGGTACTGAAAGTGCGGGATTTGACCGTGCTGGCGGACTATTTCGTCATCGCCTCGGGCACCTCCACCACCCAGGTGGGCGCCCTGTACGATGAGGTGGACTTTCAGATGGGACAAAAGGGGGTGCAGCCCCTGCGGGTGGAGGGCGCGGCTACCCGCAATTGGGTACTGCTGGACTACGGCGCCGTAGTGGTGCATGTGTTCTACCCCGAGGCGCGGGAGTTCTATGCGCTGGAACACATGTGGGCCGATGCGGAGAAAGTGGATATGGCCTTTTTGGAAGAGCAAACGGGCTGAACACCCCGCCCCGATTGACACCCTGTGCGCCGGTGTGCTACACTGGGCGAAGCAGAAAAGCGATGATGAGGACCAGTAGCGTTTTGGAAGCCATGCAGAGAGGGGCCGGCCGGTGCAAGGCCCTGGTGGAAAAGGCGCGAACTCCCCTTGGAGCGGCAAGGCTGAAAAACGCGTGCGCGTTTGGGTAGGCCGCGCCGGCGGCCCGCCGTTACCGGGCGCGGGGCATTTGCCCCGCCAAAGTGCGCCCATATTGGGCGAAGCAGAGTGGTACCGCGCGGAAGTTCCGCGTCTCTTGCATGCACCGGCCGCCGGCCGGGCGAAGAGGCGCGGTTTGTTATTTTCCCGGCACGCAAAACAAAGGAACAGGATGGTATGGCTATGACGAAGTACGACCCGAGACAAATAGAACCCAAATGGCAGCGCCACTGGCTGCAGAACAAAACCTTTGCGGCCAAGCTGGATAAGGAAAAGCCCAAGTTTTACGCGTTGGTAGAGTTTCCCTACCCCAGCGCCCAGGGGCTGCATGTGGGGCACCCGCGGCCCTACACCGCCATAGACGTGCTGGTGCGCAAGCGCCGCATGCAGGGGCAAAACGTGCTGTTCCCCATGGGGTGGGACGCCTTTGGCCTGCCCACAGAGAACTTCGCCATTAAAAACCACATCCACCCGGCCATTGTTACGAAAAACAACATCGACCGCTTCCGCGCGCAGATACAGGCCCTGGGCATGAGCTTTGACTGGGACCGCGAGGTGAACACCACCGACCCCGCCTATTACAAGTGGACGCAGTGGATATTCTTGCAGCTGTACAAGCAGGGCCTGGCCTACAAAAAAGAGATGAGCGTGAACTGGTGTACCAGTTGCAAGGTGGTGCTGGCCAACGAGGAAGTGGTGAACGGCGCGTGCGAGCGCTGCGGCGGCGAAGTGACCCGCAAGGTGAAAAGCCAGTGGATGCTGAAGATTACCGAGTATGCCGGCCGCCTGATAGACGACTTGGAAGGGCTGGATTACATCGAGCGCGTCTCCACCAGCCAGAAGAACTGGATTGGCCGCAGCCACGGGGCAGACATTACCTTTGGCACCAGCGCGGGGGATGACCTGGTGGTGTTCACCACCCGGCCCGACACCGTGTTTGGCGCCACCTATATGGTGATGAGTCCCGAACACCCCTATTTGCAAAAATGGGCCCCGCTGCTGCAAAATGGCGACGAGATTGCTGCCTACCAGGCCGAGGCCGCCCGCAAAAGCGACTTTGAGCGTACGGAGTTGGCCGCCGACAAAGAGAAGACCGGCGTGCGCCTGGCCGGGGTGCATGCCATAAACCCCGCCACAGGCAAGGACATGCCCGTCTATATCTCCGACTATGTGCTGGCCAGCTACGGCACCGGGGCCATTATGGCGGTGCCCGGGCATGACGAACGCGACTGGGCCTTTGCCAAAAAGTTTGGCCTGCCTATTGTAGAGGTGGTGGCCGGCGGCGACATTGAAAAAGCCGCCTATACCGACATTGAGCAGGGCACCATGGTGAACAGCGACTTTTTGGACGGCCTTTCTGTGGCCGAGGCGAAAAAGACCGTTACCGACTGGCTGATGCGCAAGGAAAAAGGCGCCGCCCGTGTGAACTACAAACTGCGGGACTGGGTATTCAGCCGCCAGCGCTATTGGGGAGAACCCATTCCCATGGTGTGGTGCGATACCTGCGGCTGGGTGCCCCTGCCCGAGGACCAGCTGCCTTTAGAGCTTCCCTATATCGAGGATTTTGAACCCACTGAGGAGGGCGACAGTCCCCTGGCCCGCCACGAGGAGTGGGTGCGCACCACCTGCCCCAAATGCGGTGCCGCCGCCCGCCGCGAGACCGACACCATGCCCCAGTGGGCGGGCAGCAGCTGGTACTTTTTGCGCTATTGCGACCCCCACAACAGCCAGGCCATTGCCAGCGACGAGGCCCTGGCATATTGGATGCCGGTAGACTGGTACAACGGCGGTATGGAGCACACCACCCTGCACCTTTTGTACAGCCGCTTTTGGCACAAGTTCCTGTTTGACATCGGCGTGGTGAAGGACAGCGAGCCTTACATGAAACGTACGTCCCATGGCATGATTTTGGGCGAAGACGGCCAGAAGATGAGCAAGAGCCGCGGCAACGTGGTGAACCCGGACGACGTGATTGCCGAGTACGGGGCCGACACCATGCGCGTGTACGAGATGTTCATTGGCGATTTTGAGAAGACCGCCCCGTGGAACACCGCCTCTACCAAGGGCAGCCGCCGCTTTTTGGACAGGGTGTGGGCCCTGGCCGAACACCTGCTGCCGCAGGAGGGCTACCGCCCCGAGATGGAAAGCGTGATGCACCGCACCATCCACAAGGTGGGGCACGATGTAGAGAACCTGAAGCACAACACCGCCATTGCGGCCATGATGAGCCTTTTGAACGAGTTTGCCGCAAAGGGTGCCACCCGCGGCGAGTACAAGACCCTGCTGCAGCTGCTGAACCCCTTTGCCCCGCACATTACCGAGGAGCTGTGGCAGGCCATTGGCTGCGAGGGCGAGATTGCCCACCAGGCCTGGCCCGCCTATGACGAGGCCAAAACCCAAGAGGACACCGTGGAGCTGGTGGTGCAGGTGAACGGCAAGCCGCGTGGGCACATCACCCTGCCGGCGGGCGCCCCCAAGGAAGAAGCCCTGGCCGCGGCCCGTGCCGACGAAGGCGTGGCAAAGCAGCTGCTGGGCAAGCAGGTGGTGAAAGAGATTTTTGTGCCAGACAAGCTGGTGAATTTTGCGGTGAAGGGCTGAGGGGGAAGCCCATCCTCTAAAAATTCGACAAAATTCGCGCCATGGAAATGCTATGCTGCCAAGTGGAATGGTATAAACTAGCGCAGTGAGAAGGGTGAACATGGGCGATTTGAGCAAAGAGTACTCCCTGTTGTTCAACGGAATCACGGACGCACTGCGGGAGCTGGAGCGGATTTCCAACCGGCTGAAATACCTGCAGCAACAGGCAGAGGAGAGCTACCTTGCCCAGGGCGACGAGGTGGAAGCGCCCCCCTGCGCTGCGGAGGAGCCCCCCGCCCCAGTGCCCGAAGATGTGGGCATGCCCCAAAAGAAGCCGCTGCAATAAGGCTGCTGGTTTTGCCTGTGCGGCCATTGCCAAACACGCACCCCTTTTCTTGACACAGGCAGGCCTTGCGTGTATAATTTAACTGTTAAGCAGAGAGACACCCGCCCCATCGGGCGCAAGGTATGCCCCCTGCCTGGCATGAGGAAGCACAAGGCATGTGCGCGGCGGCAAACGCCGGCGCCGGCCGCTTCCCAAACTTCTGCCCTGCGGCATAAGGGAGGGATATAAGATGTCGGAAATTCGGGTCAAAGAAAACGAATCGCTGGACAGCGCGCTGCGCCGGTTCAAGCGTTCGTGCGCCAAGTCGGGCGTTCTGGCCGAAGTGCGCAAGCGCGAGGCCTACGAAAAACCCTCGGTAAAACGCAAGAAAAAATCCGAGGCTGCCCGCAAGCGTAAATTCAAGTAACAGCGGGCGCAAACAACGCGCTGCATAGCGGGCTCTGTAAAGGGGCCCGCTTTCTGTTTTCGCCGCAGTGCGTATATATCACTGGAGAGGACGGTTGGAATGTCGCTGTTTGTCCCCCAATATCTGTTTCGGGACGTTACCCGTATCAGCCCTGAATTTCTGCGTGGCCACGGCATACAGGGCCTTGTGCTGGACGTGGACAATACCCTTACCGGGCACGATAGCAACGAAGTGCGCCCCGACATTGCCGCCTGGCTGCAAACCATGCGGCAAAACGGCGTGCGCCTGATGCTGGCCAGCAACAACACAAGGCAGCGGGTGGCCCCCTTTGCCGATAAAATTGGGCTGGACTACATCAGCTTCAGCTGTAAGCCCTCGCCGTTTTGGCTGCTTGCCGCCCGCCGCCGCTGGCGCCTGCCGCGCCGGGCCATCGCCCTGGTGGGAGACCAGATATTCACCGACCTTTTGGCCGGCAGCCTGTATGGCGCGCAGGTGCTTTTGGTGCGCCCCATGTACGAGAATGAGAAGCCCTCGGTGCGCATGAAGCGCGCCTTTGAAAAGCCGCTGTTGCTGCGCTACTACAAAAACGGGGGCACCCTGATGTGAGAGGGCGCCCGGCACACAGGGCTGCGGAAGAACATTTGCCATAAAACGGAGGGGACAAACATGCTGAACGAACGTGCGAAAAAGCTGGTGGCTGCGCTGCCGAAGGACTTTGAAGCCGCGGTGATAGGCACCGAGGCAAGCCGTTTTTTACCTGCTGGATTTTGACGCCCACGACGCCGGGCACCTGTTGCTTTTCCCCGACGAGATGGTGTATATCATCGACTCACGCTATATTGAGGTGGCCCGGCGTGAGGTGACGGACGCCCGCGTGCTGCTGGAAGCGGACGCTTTGGCCCAGATGGCAGAGGAGCTCTCTGCCCGGGGCGTGAAAAAGACGTACCTGGAGGACGAGGTGCCCATTGCCGCGTGGGCGCGGCTGGAAAAAAAGTTTCCCGCCATCGAATTTGATATCACGCACACGCTGGCAGGGGCCATCGAAGGGCTGCGGCAGATTAAGGACGGCGAGGAGATTGCCCGCATGCGCCGTGCCCAGGCCATTACAGACGACTGTTTTTCCCACATCCTTGGCTTCATCAAAGAGGGCGTGCGCGAAATAGACCTTGCCCTGGAGATGGAGCACTATATGCGCAGCCACGGCGCCGAGAAAGTGGCCTTTGAGACCATTTGTGTGGCGGGGCCCAACACCAGCCTGCCCCACGGCGTGCCCGGGGAATACCGCGTGCAACCGGGGGATTTTATCACCATGGACTTTGGCGCGAAGTACAAGGGCTATTGTGCCGACATGACGCGCACCGTGGCCCTGGGCGAGCCGGGCGAAGAAAAGCGCCGTGTGTACGACACGGTGCTGAAAGCCCACCTGGCCGCCATAGAGGTGGCAAAGGGCGGCATGACGGGCACCCAGGTGGACGCCGTGGCCCGCGATATCATCTATGCGGCGGGGTACGAGGGCAGCTTTGGCCATGGGCTGGGGCACTCCTTGGGCATCCAGGTGCACGAGGACCCGCGCTTTTCCCCCAAGTACCCCGGGGTGGTGCCGGAGGGCACCGTGATGACGGTGGAGCCGGGCGTGTATTTGGCGGGGCGCTTCGGCTGCCGCATAGAGGACGCGGTGCTGATGGGCGAAACCGGCTGCGAACCGCTGCCCGCCAGCAAAAAAGAGCTGATTGTACTGTAGCCGGCGAAACAGGCGCCACAATGTGCCAAGATGTTTTTGCATTGTCACACCGCCGGGGGTATAATGGGGGCAAAGGCCCGCCGCATTTGTTTTGGCGGGGAACGCGCGGCGCCTGCCGCCAAAGGAAAGGAACTACATATGGTGCACTTTTACAAATGCCAGGAGTGTGGCAACCTGATGCTGGAGATGGGCGCGCCCAACGCGGTGTGCAAGGCCCCCGGCATGCAGCTGCAACAGCCCAACACCACCGACGGCGCCGCGGAAAAGCATGTACCGGTGGCCAGCATAGAGGACGGCCGTGTGGTAGTGCGCGTGGGCAGTGCGCCCCACCCCATGCTGCCGGAGCATTATATCGAATGGATTTACTTGAAAACCTCTTTTGGGGGGCTGTTTTGCAACCTTTCCCCCGGGGACCCACCCGAGGCCTACTTTAAGATGATCCCGGACGAAGTGGAGGCAGTGTATATCTACTGCAACATCCATGGCCTGTGGAAAGGCAAAGACCCTGTGCTGCCCAAAACCTTTGACACGAACGACGTGGCATGCTCGCCGGAGTTTACGGCCGGCTGCCTGAACCCCTCCTCCGGGGCATAGGCGCAGCTTTTGCCGTTTTGTGTTTTGTTTGGCCGCCACTCTCCCCAACTGCCCTTTGACGTCACGTTAAAACGCCCCCGCTGTGCGGGGGCGTTTTGCCTGTGTGTTTTTGTGCGCCTAGGCGGCGTAGGCTTGCTCCAGGCCAAACTCCTCGCGGTAGTAGCCGGCAATCTCGTCCAGCACGCGGGGGCGGTGCACGGCCCGCAGGCCGGCTTCCTCCAAAAGCTCGGTAAAGGGCTTGTTTTGGTCGGCATGAATGAGGTTCAGGTAGGTTTGGGCGGCGGCGTCCCAGTCTTGCTGGCTCTCGGCCCAAATTTGCAGGGCGGCCACGGCGCTGGTAACGTAGCTGATGGTGTAGAAGGGGGAGTCGAACAGATGGGTGACGCGGAACCAGGTGTTGTCGGCGCCGTTTTCATCGGTGAAAGCGTAGGCGCCCATGCCGTATTCGTCCAGCAGCTGGGCAAACAGCCGGCCCAGCACCACGCTGTCGAAGGTGTCCAGCTCGTACACCCGCATCTGGAACTCATCCAGAAGGCTTTGGTACACAATGGCACTGGTGGCCATGTCCACCAGGTTTTCCAGCCGGGCTTCCTCGTAGCCGGTGCCAAAGGTGCTGTACTGCTCGTGCATCAAAAGCTCCAGCCCCTGGCTGTACACCTCGGCAATGTCCAAGTTGAACACCACGGAATCGTCGTATCGCAGCCAGAAGTCATAAAAATGGCCAAACTCATGAATCAGGGTAGACAGAGAGGAAAAATCGTCCGTCCAGTTCATGAACAAAAACGGCGCGTCGTAGGCGGCAAGGCTGGTGGTAAAGGCAATGCCCCCCTGCTTGTTGCGCAGCGTGTCGGTGTCGTACAGGCCGTTTGCCAGCATAAAGTCCCAGGCGTCCACAAGTTCCTCGCTTACATTTGCCAGCGCGCCGGGCATCTTGGCAAAGGCCTCGCCGCCGTCCACGGTGCCGGTCTCGTACCAATAGCCGCTTAGGCTGCCCACCATGGGTGTAAAATAGGTTTTCACGTTGTTGCACAGCTGCAGGGCCTCTTCCACGGTGTAGTCCCTGTCGTAAGAGAGGTAGTACATCTCTGCAGGGCTGCCAAACCCAAGTTCGTGGGCAATCAGCTTGTCCAGTTCCACCATGCGGGCGTACATGGTGGTAAAGGTGGGGGCATTTTTGTTGTAATAGTCGGCCACCAGCTGGGCGTAAAGTGCATAGGAGTCCACCTCGTAGATGTCATCCATGGTATACTCCACCCCCTGGTAGGTAACGGTGAGGGTGGACAACAGCTGGTTGTAGTCAGCATTCAGCTGGTTGCGTTCCTTTTTATAGTCCTGCACGGTGGGGCTGTTCAGCAAAAGGCTGTGCTCGATGGAGCGGTACACATAGTCCCCCACAAAATTGCGGTAGTCCTCGGCGTAGGCTCCGTCCAGTATGGCGCGGTTGAAATCGTTGATCAAAAGGGAGTATTCGACGCTCCAATCCTCCAGCTGGCGGTACTCTTCGTCGTAGTATTCATCCGTCACGTCGTGGTATTTTTTCAGCGTGGCCAGGGTGTGCATAGTGTCGAACTGCTCTGCCAGCTCCGTCGCCTCTTCGTCCAGCTGCTGCACCACGGCAAAGCTGGCGGCGTTTTGCATCTCCTCGGTAAGTTGTAGCATGCGGGCAGAGATGGCCTCAAAATCGGGCCGTGCATATTCCATCTCCGCATAGGGGATGGTGCGGCGGGTGGTGTCCTCCCCACCGGGGGTGGTGCCCGGCTGGGTGCAGGCGGTGAACAGCAGCATAAGGCACAACAGGCAGGCGGTAATTGCGGTGATGCGGCGCTTTTTCATGGGAACCTCCGTGTATGGTGAGATGGACGGGCTTTTGCGGCGGCCGGGCGGTATGGGGCAACCGGCTACTCTTCGTGCCGGCGGCGGTAAAACAGTCAGGGCCAAAGGGCGGCCTCCAGGCGGATATAGTCCTCCAATGTCAGTTGCTCGGCCCGGGCATTCAGCGGCAACAGGGCGGCGGCCAGGGCGGTTTGCACCTGCTGCTTTTCCATGGCAAGGCCCGCGGCGGTGGCGTTGGCCAGGGTTTTGCGGCGCTGGCCAAAGGCGGCGCGGATGAGGCGGAACAGGCGCTGTTCCCGCTGGGGCTGGCCGGCCAGGGGCACGGCGGCCCGCAAATGCAAAGAGAACACCCCGCTTGTCACCTTGGGCGGCGGGAAAAAACTGCCCGGGCTTACCGAAAAATGGTATTGGGGCTGCGCGTAGTAATGTACGGCGTAGGTGATGGCCCCGGCCTGGCGGGTGCCGGGCGCGGCGGTGATGCGGCGGGCGGCCTCTTGCTGTACCATCACGGTGATGGAGGCCAGCGGCAGCTTTTGTTCCAGCAGTGTCATAATAACCGGGCTGGTGATGTTGTAGGGCAGGTTGGCGCACACCTGCACAGGCTGCCCCGGGCCAAACTGCTGCGTCAGCAGGGCGGCAAGGTCGGTTTTCAGTACATCGCCCTGCACCACGGTAGTGTTTGCAAGGCCGTGCAGCGTTTCATCCAGCACCGGCAGCAGCCGGGCGTCCACCTCCAGCGCTACCACCTGCTTTGCCCGCAGGGCAAGCTGCCGGGTAAGCGTGCCAAAGCCGGGGCCAATTTCCAAAACCCGGCTGTTTTCGGTAAGGTGCGCGGCCTCACATATTTTGGCGCACACGCCGGGGTTTGTTAAAAAGTGCTGGCCCAGGCCCTTGGTTAGCGAAAAGCCGTGCTTTTCGCACAGGGCGCGGATGGTGGCCGGGCTTGTCAGGGCCTGCAAAGGCGGTACCTCCGATAGTGGGGATGGCAGATGAAAACGCCCGGCAGATTCACACAGTGCGCCTGGGCACGCAAACAGTATACCACGGATGCAGGAGGATTTCCACGCCCGCACAAACATGGTATACTGGAAAAAACACCGTGGCGAAAGGGGGCGCAAATGCACTGGGATGACGACGTACAGTACCTGAAAGGCGTGGGGCCGAAGCGGGCCGAAAAGTTTGCGCACCTGGGCATCCACACTGTGGGGGACCTGCTGTGCCTTTACCCCCGCGGGTATATCGACTATTCGAACCCCCTGCCGGTGGCCACGGCCCCCTACGGTACCCCCTGCACCGTGCGGGCCGAGGTGCTGCACAAAACCCCGCCGGTGCGCATCAGCGGGGGGCGCACCATGGCGCGGGTGCAATGTGCCGACGACACCGGCGCGTTGGAGCTAGTGTTCTTTAACAACCCGTATGTGCTGGACAAGCTGGCCATAGGCGAGGAATACCTGTTTTACGGCAAGGTGGGCGGGGCGTTTACCCAGCGGGAGATGGTGGCCCCCACCTTTGTGCCTGCCGCAGGCGGCGGGGCCCCGGCGCCGCTGTACCCGCTTGGCGGCGGGCTGAAAAACCACGAGGTGGCAAAGCCGGCGGAACACGCCCTGCAGGTGCTGGAGGACCTTACGGACCCGTTGCCGCCGCAGCTTTTGGAAAAATACCGCCTGCCCGGCAAGCTGCAGGCCCTGCGCATGCTGCACCGCCCCGCGGGCA
>JAJDGD010000043.1 GCA_030265505.1 Ruminococcaceae bacterium OttesenSCG-928-O06
CACATGGTATGCATTTCTACGCGTTTTGTCTATTCAGACTCATTTTATCTGTGCTAACCTCATAGAGGAAATGTATAGAGAAGACGTGAAGTTCAGCTTTATTATGAACTAAATTCAAAAACATTGACGAACATCGGTAGTTGAGCTATACTATAATTAAATAATACTATTAATGAAAAGAGATTTCATGAGCTATTTTCGACAAGACCTATTGGAGCGTCTTGAAAAACTGGATTTAGAGGCCAGCCTACTATTTGAAACTGGACGGCGCTTTCAATGTGTGCTAGTTGGCGGCAGTGCTTTGGTACTTAAACAGCATGTTGACCGTAGCACTCACGATATTGATTTACTACAAGTTTCAAGAGAACTACTTCCGTTGCTAGAGAAATATGATATGAACACCAATGTCACCGCACATTTGGATAATTTTGCCGATAGTTGGCCAGAACGTGTTCAACTACTTGACAGTCTGGAGACTCGCAAAATCGATTATTTCGTGCCCGCTTTAGAGGATTTAATAATCTCCAAACTAGCGGCCCATCGCCCACAAGATATGTTCGATATTTCCGAACCAAACGTCTTGGCGCAAATTGATTGGCATATTCTGGATGAGTTGGCGGCGGAAGTGGTGGACTCAATGCTGAGTGAACGACAAATAAGTGAATTCAAATCAACTATCGATGAATACAGGGAGAAATATCAACCGTGAGGGAACTAACCTTTAATGGGTTTTTAAAAAGCTATTTGCAACGGCTTTCGGGCACAGAAACCGAGAGCGTTAATAAACTGCTTGAAATGGCCAGAGAGAATCCACGATTAGAGGCCCCGTTGGTGCTGTACGCAAAAGCGGCACTACCAGATCCCCGTGCAGCCCGTTTATGGCAAAAAGCTCCAAAACTGGGCGAAGAGGCGGAGCGGTATTTTTCGGCAGCAAATACAGAGCGCGAACTTCTTGATTTATTGGCAGCGGGGAAAGCCCCTTCCCAGTACGAGAAGGTGTATCGGTCTTATGTTGCCAGAAAAAATCGAATAAAAACGGAGCAGGAACTTAAGGAATTGATTCGCGCAAAAATCTTGAGGGAATCCGTCACAAAATCCGTTAGCGACTACCGCATCTATCAATCTCTAAATTTGAACCCTGGCAATTATCATGCCTTTGTGCGGCATGGAGACATGACAAAACTCAGCCTTGAAAATGCAAAACGTATCTTGGCATATTTGGAAAACCTATCCACCAACAGGATCAAATCAGGATTGCCTTCGATTTGATCTTCACCAATACCTACACCCGCATAGGCGCTGACACATAATTGTGACAGCGCCTACTGTGTTATGTATATATAGTAAGAACTTAGGATGATGAACTGATTAAGACACTTTCCCGGTGCAATATAAGGTAAATTATGTTGCCCCCAGATATTTGAATTGAGGTTTATTAGGATTCAGCGCAACATAATTGCTGCGATACAATACTAATATGAATGCGACATAATTTTTACGCCAGTATCCAATAAATCACGCCCATCTTGTTGAGCAACTCGATAACAGATATAGCTGCCGCTGTGATCCGTATACCTTTTTCACTCTGCAGCAACAGCTTTTTTAGCTTTAGATGGTTTTGATTCACCCTCCAAGCGTACACCCTATAACATGACATCAAAAAAGTGATGGACATTAACTGTAATTGAGCAATTGAAGTGGCATTATGTTTGTTGAGATATGTGGTTTATTAACGACTAAAATCCGTACTTTTCAATTGCTTTTCGGTTAGTTTTACACTATACTATTAGGGTAAATAATTACGGGGGGAAAGCATATGGCTGTTAGCTATAAACGGCTCTGGAAACTACTCATCGATAAAGATATGAAGAAGCGCGACTTGAAAGAAGCTGCGAATTTAAGTCCGTCATTGATGTCTAGTTTAAACCAAGATAAAAGCGTCACTGTAAATACGCTGTCTCGCATTTGCGAAGTCTTGAATTGCCGTATTGAAGATGTTATGGAAATAGTGCCAGACGAAACAATGCAGTAGCGGATTCATTTGACGATATGGTCTAAAAACGGCACTGCTCTTACAATATGGTAAACTTACTACAGGTGATATAGGTGGTTAACACGATGAACAAACGCAATAAAGCATATTTGCCGGAAGAGCCGCCATGGGTAAAGCTCTACAGCATGAACTTACCTTCAACAAGAGGTGGGCTTTTCTATAATACATTTGCGTACCCAACAAAAATTTCTCCTGAAGCCATAGCGGTTTATATAGCATCCCATACAAAACCCGGCGATACGGTGCTGGACACGTTTGGAGGAAGCGGTTCTACTGGGATAGCGGCGCTCATGTGCGAACACCCTACAGAATCCATGAAAGCATTGGCGGAGAAGTATGATATCCAACCCGAGTGGGGTGCTAGGAACGCGATCGTCTATGAGCTTGGAAAATATGGGGCTTTTGCCTCGCAGGTAATGGCAAATCCTCCCGATCAGAAACTTTTTACCGAGGCAGTTAATAAACTACTTAAAGCAACAGAAGGTGAACTTCCACTTTACAATACTAAGGATGCAGCTGGGAATCAGGGCGTTATTCGTCATATAGTTTATTCTGATATGGTTTTATGCCCCCGCTGCGATAAAGAGTTTACATATTACGCGGGAATGGTGCGCTATGCACCTCTTCGAGTAGATGGCGATGGCATATGTCCGCATTGTGGGCATAAGAGTAAAGCATCAGATTTTCCATATGTCACAGAAGAAGTGTATGATGACCTACTGAAGGGGTCTATTACGCTCAGAAAGCGCGTGCCAGCTAGAGTTTATGGCCAAACTGGACGAGAGAAGTGGGTGCGGGCGGCAAACGAAGAAGATGTTGCACAATTTAAGACTACAGAGGCTCTGAGTTTCCCACGCGAGTATAGGGCGCAGGAAATCGTGTGGGGTGAACTACACCGCGCAGGATACCATACAGGCATTTCTCACTTGCATCACTTCTACACTAAGCGAAATTTTCTTATCATGTACTCTCTCTGGAAGAAGGCGGGAGCGTTTGATCCTCAGTTGCGTGATGCAATTAGGCTGCTTCTTTTAAGTTACAATGCCTCACACGCAACCTTGATGACAAGAGTTGTTGTTAAGAAGAATTCTAAAGACTTCGTATTGACCAGCGCTCAAAGCGGAGTGCTCTATGTTAGTAGTTTGCCGGTTGAAAAAAACATACTCACAGGTATCAAGCGTAAACTTAAATCTTTTGAAGATGCGTTCATCTATCTGAATCGCTGTTCGGGGCATATTGATGTAATCAACAAAAGCAGTCAACACCTTGCTCAACCGGATAAGTCTGTAGACTATGTGTTTGCAGATCCGCCATTCGGCGATTTCATCCCATATGCTGAGGTGAATCAGATTAACGAGCTTTGGCTTGGAGAGACAACCAACCGTACTGATGAAATAATAATAAGCCAATCTCAGAAAAAAGATGTATCACGCTATCAAAAGATGATGACGGATGTTTTTTGCGAAATAAAGCGTGTTCTGAAGGACAATGCATATGCAACCATCGTATTTCATGCTTCGAAAGCAGCAATATGGAACGCGCTCTGCGCAGCTTATTCCGATGCGGGCCTCTCTGTTACCGCTACATCTTCATTAGATAAACAACAGGCAAGCTTCAAGCAAGTGGTTTCAGAAGGTTCTGTTCAAGGTGACCCGTTGATTCTTCTATCAAAGGGCGTCGGCGTTCATTCGTCTGTACATTCACAGACCATACTTGATGAGGTCATTAAAGATGATAATTCCGACACTACAAAAAACGAGCGACGCATTTATGCAAATTATATTGGGAAGTGTCTGAATCTTGGCATAACGGTAGACTTTGATGCCAAAACTGCCTATGACTATATTGCACGTAAGATGGAGGCGGTTGAATGACAGATGCAGCAATAAAAAAGCGTCTCGGACAATATTTTTCGGGTAAAAAAGTAGCAGATCTGCTTGTAGGACTTTGCTCGCTGACCGGAAGAGAGTACGTCATTGACCCGATGGCGGGTGTTGGCGACATGATTGTAGCAGCAATAAACGCAGGAGTGTCAACAGAAAATGCAAGTGGAATTGAAATCGATCCTGATGCCGGAGAACAATGCAAGACAAGAATTGAGCCGGACAATGTATATATTGGAGATGCGTTTTCTACTGAGCCTTATTTAGCCTTGAATCGCACAGCGTGGGACTTAGTAATCACAAATCCGCCTTATGTTCGCTATCAGTCGATGTCTGGATTCAAAAAAGATGGGATTCGCTTGAAGAGCGCAAAGGAAACACGCCAGAGTCTTAGTAGACTGGTGAGCAAAATATCCCATCTCGATAAAGATGAAAAAGCGTGCTTCCGACGTATTATTCAAACCTACTCTGGATTATCCGATCTCGCGGTTCCTGCGTGGATTCTCTGCGCGGCGCTTACCCAATTGGATGGCCGAATTGCTATGGTGGTTCCCGAGTCTTGGATCAGTCGTGATTACGCACTGTCTATCAAGTACCTACTATTAAAGTTTTTCGATATCGAGTATATCGTTGAGGATTTGAATTCAGCGTGGTTCCCCGGCGTCCTAGTAAAAACAAACTTGCTAGTTGCAAAACGCGTGCGGTACCGAAAAAGTCTTAATGAAGTTGAAAACTCAGGATATAAGCATATTCGGCTCAGCGCTAACTTGATCGGCAATCATAGCTTGATTGAGAAGTTGACGATCAACGAAAAAAAAGGATACGCTGCATTAAACAATCTTCTGAGCACAAATCAGGATATTTCTGGAGATGGTTTTGAAATCAGAAATATCCGCCTCGACACTTTTCTCTTAGAGATGTCTACATCACAGGCCTACGGAAATCTGTTGAAAAAACTGGAACCACATACGAAGAATGAGCAAAAGACGTCGATCCCCATGGAACTACAAGAGGTGATTTCCAGCAGCATTGTGCCAACCAAGCTAGCAGACCTTGGAGCTTGGGGCTTTCAGGTAGGACAAGGCTTGCGGACGGGCGCAAATAAATTCTTTTATACGAAACTCTCAAAGAGTGTCGGCGATGTGGATTATCTTGTTACGGATAAGATTTTTAAAGGAAAAACCATCCCAGTTGCGCAGAAATACTCGTTGCCTGCCTTTCGCTATCAGAATGATGCTCATGGCGAGATCACAATCACAAAGTCCATGCTTTCTCATAGACTGCTTTATGTACAGGAGGATTTTTACGACGCTGATGGCCATCTGCAGAATGACAAAGATGCGCCATTAGCAAAGCATATTGCAAATGCCGAAAAAACCCCCATAGAAAGCAATGGTAAACTCACGCGCTTTCAAAAACTAAGCGCTGTGAAGTCAAACATAAGAACTACTGAAGCCCCGGACGGGCTTATGCGCCGTTGGTTTATGCTCCCGGTTCTCGCTAATAGACATACGCCTGAGCTTTGCGTTTCGCGTGTGAATTATAAAAATGCTCGATGCTGCCTTATTGCTGATGAAGGTATCGTTGTCGATGCGAACTTTTCAACACTTTGGACAGCGACGCGGGATAAAAAACAGACATATGCGATGTTTGCTCTCTTGAACTCAACATGGGCTCAAAGCTATATGGAAACAATCGCTACAATTATGGGCGGCGGAGCATTGAAGGTGGAGGCAACGCATATACGAAAGCTATTATTGCCTCTTCCAACGGATGAGTTGATTACGACACTATCTCGCCTTGGTAAGCGCCTTGCTGAAGAACCCTTTTTGAAGAGCGAGAAAACATTATCTGAAATTGATTTCACAGTGGCACAATCATTATTAGATGATTCAGATACCAACAAAATATGTACTGCCCTGCGAGCTTATCTGCAATCGAAGATCAATGGGCGACAACGTTAATGAATATAAGAAAGAGTGAGTTATGATTCAAATAAATATAACCGCTGCTAGGACATTCGCTATTGAAGCTGTCAACTGTTTACGCGCGGGTGCATTGGAGGATGTGCTCAGGCATCTGCTTTCTGCAAATTTGCCCTTGATGTTTCCAGAAAACCCCTGGTGGATCAAAGAACACAGTATAGGCGCGGAAGCAAATGTACACTATATAGATGCGGCAGGCCTAAGAAGGACTGGATTTATCGACTCGCTTGTTGGAATGACAGCAATTGAATATGAGAAAAACCTGATGGCTAAAGCAATCTATGCAGAAGGCTACCATCAGGTTGAAGAGTATTGCTCTGCCCTGCTAAATCAGGGTATTTCCTGCGACAATATCATTGGCGTACTATCCGACACTGTCCGCTGGTTTGCTTTCAGTGTTCAGATTACACAACCGCCAATGCCGGGCGTGGAGTATGGCCCAGATAATATTACTCTTCATGAGATCGATACTGTAAATCTTGAAGATCATTCGGACGATAACCTTGTCCGGTTTGGACTATTTATCAACCGTTATCTTGGCCGCGAAGGATCGCGTCGCCTTGATTCGCTGACATTAGCAACGGATATGGGCTTTGACAGCGTATTCTACACTCAGAATATTGCAGATTTTCGAAGTATAGTGGATGCTGCTTTTTCCGAAAAACCCCAATATGGCAATATGATTGCTTCTCTTTGGCAAAACTTTGTTGGCCATCTTGAAAACAACGGGAGACAACCATTCGATAGAACCATATACGCGAACGAATTATATATGACCACCCTCGCAAAATTACTATGTGCAAACATCCTGAATGAATCATCCATACGGGATGAACAAGAAAATCTGCGCAGCATCCTGAACGGTCAGTGGTTCAGAGCTATGGGATTTGTAAATCTGGTTGAATACGATTATTTTGGCTGGCTTAATGAAGCGCCCTATGTTGACCAAATTGTTGAACTCGCAAGACAGATGCAAAATGACTTAGCAGCCTATGATTATAGCGCCATCGCAACAGAGGATTTATTTGGGCCGTTGGTTGCACAATTAGCGGACAAGGATCGACGCTTACTTTTGGGACAAGAATATACTCCACAGTGGTTAGCACAAAAAGTTGTATCTCATGCCATTGAACTACTCCCCGATGGAGAGTTTCCTAACTTTGTAGATATGTGCTGTGGGTCGGGTGTTTTTGTCGTGGAAACCATAAACCAAACTATCACACAGTACCGTATCGTTCCGGAAAATTGTCCAGAAGATCTACTCAATAAGCTAACAAACAGCGTAGTGGGTTTTGACATTGATCCGTTAGCGGTTCTATTGGCAAAGCTCAACTGGGCCATGGCTATGCGTTCATTTGTGCCGCATGCAGTAATGGATTTAGTGATACCTATTTATCATGCCGACTCACTATTCACATCCGCTCCGATTACCACATTAATCGAAGGTAATTATGAAGAACAAAATCTTCGCATGGTTTTTGATGGCGAGCAGGTTATTCTGCCTGGATTCTTAATTACCCCAGCAAACCGACAGCTATTCGATTCATTAATCCATGCATGTTATGAAACTGCGAAAGCCAGGGCTCGCAACACCGCAGAAGATTATTCTCGCGCTCAATCTGAGACGCTTATTGCGACGCTGATTCGGGATACCGGTATACCCATAGATGAAGAGCAGCAAGAAGCTATCATTACAAGCTGCCACACATTGATTCCAACGCTGGAAAGATTGCAAAGAGAAGGGCGCAATGGGATATGGCCATTCCTGCTTGGTAATAGCTATCGTCCTGGGCTGGTCAAGGGGCAATTTAATGCTATTGTATCCAATCCGCCCTGGATGGCTATGAGCAAACTTGCAGACAATCCATACAAAACCATCCTGGTTTCAAGAGCAGAACGATATGGAATCAAGCCCGCAGGAAGTTCCCATCTTCACGTTGAACTTGCATCAGTGTTCTTCTTAAACTCAGTAGATAAATACCTGAAGGAAAATGCTTTGTGCGGTATTGTTATGCCGGACACATTACTGAACGGATATCATCACGAACCATTCCGGAACCAAAAGTTCCTCCATTCCGATTGGCCAGTTGACCTAAAAGTCAATGAGATTTGGGAACTTCCTGCTGATACATTCAAAAATAAGGCCATTGTTGTTTTTGGCCAGAAAGTAAATAGTGCCAACCCAAATCCTATTGCCGGAAGATTCGTTCGTAGCAATGTTCCGGATGAGTTGCGCGAAGTTAGGCTGCTGCGTCAGGGAAGGCGTTCGGCTTGGTCGTCCAATCCTATTGCACAAGATATTACTGAGGGCGTCCTAGAACGAATCCCATTCTTACAAGGTGCGGATATTATGCCGCGAACGCTTGTATTTCATAATGCTACTCAGCAGCCCAACGGACGCTGGTTTATTTCTCCCATCCCTCGCCAGAATGATGAGCTCACTTATCTCGTCAGCGACGCAAAGCGCTTCAAAGATTTTTCGCTGAACGTGCGCAATGTAGACGACCAATTTATCTATGACTGCTATCTTTCAAACCACATCCTGCCGTTTCTTACTTGTAGTGCAGCAAAAGCACTTCTTCCGATGGAAAAAGAAAACGGGCGATGGAAAGTAGTCGATGAGTCTGGTTTGGTGTCGTATGGAGCAGGTGCAGCGACTGCATTTCAAAGCGTATTTAGAACATCCGGTGAATCCGCCAATGAGTATTTTAATCGCATCAACTATCGGAACAAGCTTAATCCACAAATATTTGATACGATAGACAACAGTAAATATCTTGTGATGGTTGGTGCGGGCGGTGGATATACTTGCGCATCTTTCGTACCTTTCGCTCAATTCGACAAAGCGAAAACAATAATTGACCAAACAATCTATTGGCATATCGCTGATTCAGAAGAGGAAGCGCTTTATATAGCAGGTATGCTTAATAGCGTGGCATTAGATACCCTTGTTGCGGATTTTCAACCAGAAGGCGCAATGGGGAGACGCCATGTTCATAAGCTTCCGTATGCCATTACTCCGCCCTTTGATGCAGAAAATCCCGCGCACATGCTTGTGGTTAAAAAAACACGAGCACTAATGAGCAGTATAAATGAAAACTTGCCTAGTTCGGAAACAGCGAGATACCGCGCCCCATCAAGTAGCTCTCTTGCAGTGCGTAGGCGTAAGTTCCGCTCTTTCATTTATGAACTACCAGAAAGTGGCGATTACGAGGAAGCCTGCCGTGAAGTATATAGTGTCTAATAATTATTGGAGAAATAATCGCGGCTATTATGTATGAGGTGTTCGGATGGCAGGTACAACTCGCTACCAAGTTGATAATCAAATACTGATAGACGATGCGGCTATTTGCAGGCACATCGACAGCCTCGATTTTTTAGGTAGGGGCGCTATCTCGCAGGATATTTTGAAGAACCTGCGTGATTTCGTCGAGCATATTATGCTAAAAATCTACGCCCATCCAAACGATATTGAGGTTACATACCCTAATATTTGTAAGGCTATTGAGTTTGTCAAAAAACGCGGGAATCTAAAGTTGTTACGGCGGTTTCATGATTTTCTGCAAATTGTGGCGTCGCATTACTTGCTTGATGAGGAAAACTCTGAACGGCTAATGCTTAAGTACTACGAGTACTTACTGAAAATTAAGAGCCTCTTAAAAACGCAATATTCCCTCGATGTGCTTGGGAATATTGAGATGTTCCCAATTGATATTGATCCGAAACTTGCGGAGTACCACGAGAAAATTGCTGCTCGGATTAATCGTCATATCAAAAACCGCACTCGCCCTCAGTATAATGATAGATTCTACATACATAAAATAAAGCCGTTCTTTGTGGATCAAAAAGTATATTATGAGGTCACATTCACCCCGGCAATGGGATATACGAGTAAGTTCGACCGACATATTGCTTTTACGAATTTGGATATTTCAAAATACTATGCTGTAAAACTCTTTGTTGTGACCGACTGCATTACAATTCTCGACAAAGTCATGCCAATCCATGTCATCGTAAATTGGGAAACCTCAATCCGTCCATGTGAGATCGAAAATTTCTCTAAGATTGTCGGCGCAAACCTAAAAAATCAAGGTGGGTCAGCTGAGTATCGTGGGCTTATGAAATACTTGACTCAGACAGGACTCAACTTAGTCGAGGTACTCGATTTTGCCGATGCTTATTACAATAAGGTAAAAACACATATCTTGGCATCAGCAAGAGTTTCACACCTTTTTGACGTTCTAGATGCTTGTCGCGATGTATTTAAATCTGGTGGTGCGGGCAGTAACGTCCTGCGATATTTACTGCTGCATCTCAATAATAAGGTTATCAAGGATCAATTGGATTCATGCAACAGTAACCTCTCAAACCTCTGTCTGAGCAACAAGTGTATCCCATTTGACCAGATGCCATTCAACTCTTCTCTAATTTCTCACAACCCCAAACTCGGTGACTTATTTGAATGCCTCGATGCAACCGACCGACGACACGAGATACTCGCGAGATTCGTTCGGAACAATACCGAGCTAAAGGGGCAGCTATATACCCCTATCACAGATATTGTTGGCTTTGATGATGTTGATGAGCTGATCCGCAAGTATAATCGCACACTATGGAGAGGTCATCCCGGACGCAGGTTAGAAAAGCATAATAATCATGTTTATATTCGTGAATATGAAGAAGATACGCTATTTATCATCAAAGAACTCAAAGAAATGGCAGCTGGAGGCATTCCAAATTACTCAAACTCCATCATTGCTTGGCTTCAACCGGTTGGCGAATATCATATAGATTGTGAGGAAAAAACGGCGGCAATAACGCAGATGTTCGAAAAATCAAAAGTTGCTCTAATATACGGTTCTGCAGGGACAGGAAAGTCAACGCTGATAAACCATATCTCACATTTCAATGCAGACTACTCAAAATTGTTTTTAGCAAACACGAATCCAGCGGTAGATAATCTAAAAAGACGTGTAACCGCTTCAAACTGCACATTCTCTACAATCGCCAGCTACACAAGAAAGCAACATGTTGAGACAAATTATGATGTGGTGATTGTAGATGAGTGTAGCACTGTAAGTAATCGTGATATGCGGGCCATCTTAGAAAAAACCACACATGAACTTCTAGTATTGGTTGGCGATATCCATCAGATCGAAGCCATACGGTTTGGGAACTGGTTCGGAGTGGCACGAAGTTTCATACCAGAAACATCAGTTTCTGAACTCATGAAGCCCTATCGGAGCAGCAATGAGCATTTACTCGAACTTTGGAAGCGAGTGCGATATATGGATGATACCGTCCTTGAGCTCATTACAAAACAAGGCTATTCTGCTACGCTCGACGAGTCGATTTTTACTCGAGCGGAAGATGACGAGATAATCCTCTGCCTAAATTATGATGGTCTGTATGGGATAAACAATATTAACCACTTCTTGCAACAGAGCAATCCAAATCCACCAATTTCATGGAATGGAATCCAAGAGTATAAGGTCAGCGATCCTATTCTGTTCAACGAGTCTGAGCGATTCTCTCCACTTATTTATAACAACATGAAGGGGCGAATTGTAGGCGTAGAGGTACTGAAACAGCAAAATCAAATCCAATTCGACATTGAGCTTGATAGAGTACTAAATGGAATGGATGCTCGGTTCTATGATTTTGAGCTCCTTGAAGATTCTCCCAATAAAAAATCTGTCATCCGTTTTCTCGTCGACAAAACCCCGAGCACCGATGATGACGATGATTCTGCCTCTGCAGTCATTCCTTTTCAAGTAGCATATGCAGTATCGATTCACAAAGCGCAGGGTTTAGAGTATGAATCGGTCAAGATTGTCATCACTGATGAGGTTGACGAGTTAATAACACACAATATCTTCTATACCGCTATTACTCGCGCGCGAGATAAGTTAAAAATCTACTGGACGCCTGAAGTTGAGAAAAAAGTATTAAGCACAATTAAGCCCAAAATGAATAGCAAAGATGTTGCGCTTTTGTCGTCAAAACTAAGTTCGTGATTGAGTTCACAGTAAATATTTGCCCCTATATTAATAGGCCAACTGCGCATCCAATGAAAAAAACACAAATCTCGGGATTTTCCCAATCTTTTCAGCCTTTTAATAAATGAATAAACCGAGGCATTTTGCCTTCGGTTTGCTCATGTGACTATTCGCTACTTTTTACTTCCGCTGGACGGCAAATAAATATTTGTCACATCTTTCCTCTCATGACCCAACCATTTTGACACCGTCAACTTCGCATGTTCCTC
>JAJDGD010000044.1 GCA_030265505.1 Ruminococcaceae bacterium OttesenSCG-928-O06
AAACCATCCCGGTGCGCGTGGTGGTAAGCGGAGCCGACAGAGTGTTTGCCCAGGGCAGTTACAGCATGGTGTGCGACGTACGGGTGAGCGGATGATGGTGCTGGTGCACGGCCTCCGCCTGCCGCTGGGCGCCGTGCCCGAAGAAGCGCTGGCCCAAGCGGTGCATAAGGCCGGTTTTGCCCCCGCCGATATCGAGGATGCCCGGCTGCACAAGGTCTCGGTAGACGCGCGCCGCAGCCCGCCGCAGCTGGTGTATTCGGTGGCGTTGTTTCCCGCCGAAGATGTGCGCCTGCCCCGGCAGGTGGGCGCCGGGCCCGACGTACAAGTGGCGGCGCCGCAGCCCTTTGAGATGTCCTGTGGCACAAAGCTGCTGCCCGGGCCGGTGGTGGTATGCGGCCTTGGCCCGGCGGGGCTGTTTGCGGCGCTGCAGCTTGCCGCCGCGGGCTATGCCCCCACCGTGCTTGAGCGCGGGCCCGACATAGACACCCGCCGCGCGGCCGTGGCCGCCTTTGAGGCCGGGGGCGCCCTTTGCGAAAATGCCAACATCCAGTTTGGCGAAGGGGGCGCGGGCACCTTTTCCGACGGGAAGCTGGCCACCCGCATAAAAGACGCCAGATGCGCCCGGGTTACCCAGTGGCTGCTAAAGGCAGGCGCCCCGCCGGACATTGCCTGGCAGGCGCGGCCCCACATAGGCACAGACCTTTTGCGCGACGTCTTTGTAAACCTGCGCCGGCAACTGCAGGCGCTGGGCGGGCAGGTGCTGTTTGGCACGCAGCTGCAGGGCCTGTGCCTGCAAAACGGCGCAGTGCATGCGGTGGATACCACCGCCGGCCGCCTTGCCTGTGGGGCGCTGGTGCTGGCAAGCGGCCACAGTGCGCGCGACACCTTTGCCATGTTGCACACAGCGGGCGTGGCCATGCAGCCCAAGGCCTTTGCGGTGGGTGTACGCATAGAACATTTGCAGCGGGAGATTGACCGCGGGCTGTACCACGAAGCCGCCGGCCATGCGGCCCTGCCGCCGGGCGAGTACCGCCTGGCCACCCGCGCGGCCGGGCGGGGGGTATACACCTTTTGCATGTGCCCGGGGGGCAGCGTGGTGGCCGCCGCCAGCGAGGAGGGCGGCGTGGTTACCAACGGCATGAGCCCCCACGCGCGCAGCGGGGAAAACGCCAACGCGGCCCTGGTGGCCGCTGTGGATGAAAAAGACTATGGCCCCGGCCTGTTTGACGGCATGCACTTCCAGCGTGCGCTGGAGGTGGCGGCCTACAAGGCAGGCGGTGGCGCTTATACCGCCCCGGCCCAAACGGTGGCCGGCTTTTTGCAGGGGCAGGCCACTTTGGCCGGCGCTGCGGTGCAGCCCAGCTACCCCCGTGGGGTGCGTGCGGCGGCGCTAAATGCCCTGTTCCCCGCCGGCATTGCCACAGCCCTGCAGGGCGGCCTTGCCGCCCTTGGCAAAAAGCTGCCAGGGTTTGCGGCGCCGGGCGCGGTGCTTACCGGGGTGGAAAGCCGTACTTCCTCGCCGGTGCGGGTGCTGCGGGGCGACGGTTTGGAGAGCATGTCCACCCCCGGGCTGTGGCCTTGTGGCGAGGGTGCGGGGTATGCCGGCGGCATTATGAGCGCCGCGGTAGACGGCCTGCGCGTAGCACAGGCGATTGCAGGGCGCTATGCGCCGAGCGTGGCTTGCGAGTGAAGCGAGCAAACACGCGAGCCCACGCGCCGCGAAGGCGCCCCGCAGGGGCGCGCAGAGCGGTTTGAGCGAACAAGGTGAGCGAGGCGTGGGAAGGGGCGCTATGCGCCGAGGCAGGCTTGTGAGTGAATCGGGCAAACATGCGCGCCCACGCGCCGCGAGGATCCGCACCGCTACCAACATCATATAGTATAGAAAAGCACAGAAAGGAGGGCGGACATGCTGTACAGGGAATGGAACCTGCGTGAGGGCGATGAGGAAAAAGCCCGCGTGCTGGCAGAACAACTGCAAACCGAAACCGGCGCGCCCGCCCACCTGCTAAGTGAGATACTGGTGGCCCGCGGGCACGACACCCCCGCCGCGGCCGCCGCCCTATTACAAGAGGAAGACACCCTGCCCGACCCCTACACCATCAAAGACATTGAAAAGGCGGCGCAGCGCATCCGCGCGGCCATCGAGGACGAAGAACCCATCGTGGTGTTTGGAGACTACGACGCCGACGGCATTACCGCCACGGCGCTGCTGTACAGTTACCTGGACGGCCAGGGTGCCCAGGTGTTTTACAAGCTGCCCAACCGGGCCGACGACGACTACGGCCTGTCCCCCGCAGTGGTGGACCAGGTGGCCGACAAGGGCATCTCCCTTATCATCACGGTGGACAACGGCACCACCGCCTTTGAAGCCGCCGCGCGCGCAAAAGAGCGGGGCGTGTCCCTGGTGGTGACGGACCACCACCTGCCCTATGACACCCTGCCCGAGCTAGACGCCCTGGTGAACCCCTGCCGCACCGACGACGACAGCGGGCTGGACGGTCTTTCGGGCGTGGGGGTGGCCTTTATGCTGCTGGCCGTGCTGGAGGGCTGCCCCCCGGCAGAGCTGTTGCCCCTGTTTGGGGACCTTGTGGCCATTGGCACCGTGGCCGATGTGATGCGCCTGGTGGGGCCGAACCGCACCATTGTGCGCGCGGGGCTGGCCCTGATGCAGGACACCGAGCGCCCCGGCCTGCGCGCGGTGATGGACGCCTGCGGCCTTGCGGACAAACCCGTGACGGTGGAGAATATCTCTTACGGCATAGCCCCCCGGCTGAACGCCGCCGGCCGCATGGACGACGCCACGGTGGCGCTGGAACTGCTGCTGGCCGAAAACGAGGACGAGGCCGCCTTTTTGGTGGAACAACTGCAGGCGATGAACGCCGCCCGCCAAAAGGCGGAGCAGGAGATATTGGAGCCCATCATCGCCCAGATGGAGGCGGACACCGCCATGCAGCGGGCCCGGGTGCTGGTGCTGGCCGGTGAGGGCTGGCACCAGGGCGTGATTGGCATTGTGGCCAGCCGCCTGGTGGACAAATACGCAAAGCCCGCCATCGTTATCAGCTTTGAGGGTGAAGTGGGCAAGGGCAGCGGCCGCAGTGTGGCCGGCTTTTCCCTGCACGGGGCCATCGCCTCGTGCGAAGACATTCTGCTGCGCTACGGCGGGCACGACCTTGCCGCCGGGTTTTCCATCTCGCGCCAGCATGTGGAGGACTTCCGCCGGCGGGTGAACGCCTGGGCTGCGCAGAACAGCCCCGTGCCGCCCCTGCCCAAGGTGCTGGCAGACGTAGAGACAGAGCTTTCGGCCCTTACGGTGCCCGAGGTGAAAGCGCTGGAGCGCCTGGCCCCCTGCGGCAGCGGCAACCCGGTGCCCCGGCTGCTGGTGCGCGGCGCCGTGGTAGAGGCCGTGTACACCGTAAGCGAGGGCAAGCATTGCCGGCTGCGCCTTTCCCAAAAGGGAAGCTGCCTGCTTGCGGTGCTGTTTGGCACCGGGCCCGCCCGCCTGGCCTACAAACCGGGCGATGTGGTGGACGTGCTGCTCACCTTGTCCATCTACGAGGGCAAGCAGGGCCCCCAGGTGAGTGGCCGCATTGTGGAGATACGCCCGGCACAACTGGGCAACGCGCATGTGGCCCAAAGCGCCCTGTTCGAGAGTTTTTACGCCGGGGGCACCCTTACAAAGGAACAGCAGGCGCTTTTGGCCCCCAGCCGCGAGGACGTGGCCGCCGCGTACCGGGCCGTGCGGGACGCAGGGCCCGTATACTATGAGGACCTGCGCCCGATGTTTGCCCGCCTGGGCGAGGATATGGCCGGCCGCATGCTGGCCGCCCTGGCCGCCCTGGAGGAACTGGGGCTGATAGCGCGCAACACCCGGGACGGCCAATACACCGTGCCCCAGGTGGCCGAAAAGCGCAACCTGGCCGAAAGCACACTTTTGCAGCGCCTGCAAAAGGCGCCTGCTGCACTGTAACAAAAGCACACAGGCTGCAAACCCTGTACCAAAGGAGGTGAGAGCATGGACGCGGCAAAGCCCCAAACCCCCATTATAACCTATGAGCAGTTCCGTAAAATGGCCGAGGAATCGGGCCGTTCTTACAACTTTGCCATGCTGGACGACGCCTATGCTCTTGCCGAGGGGGCCCACGCCGGGCAAAAGCGCCGCAGCGGCGAGGAGTATATTACCCACCCAGTGGCCGTGGCCGCCATTTTGCTGGACCTTGGGCTGGACACCGAGGCCCTGGCCGCCGCCATTTTGCACGACGTGGTAGAGGACACCGAGATTCCCCTGGAGGAGATAGAGCGGCGCTTCGGCGCCGAGGTGGCCGCTTTGGTGGATGGCGTTACCAAGCTGGGGCGCATCACCTTTTCCAGCATGGAGGAGGAACAGGCCGAAAACCTGCGCAAAATGCTGCTGGCCATGAGCAAAGACGTGCGGGTGATGCTGATAAAACTGTGCGACCGCCTGCACAACATGCGCACGGCCGACAGCTGGAGCCCCCAGACCCAGCGCGACAAGAGCCTGGAGACCATGGAGGTGTACGCCCCCATCGCCCACCGGCTGGGCATCGCGAACATCAAGGAGGAGCTGGAGGACCGCAGCCTTTCTTACCTCGACCCCATTGGCTATGCCGAGATTGTGGATTTGATGGGGCAGAAGGCGGACGCCCTGGAGTATGTGAACAAGATAGCCGGGGACATTGACGTGCGCCTGAAGGAGAACGAGCTGAACGACGCCGTCATCCACAGCCGGGTGAAAAGCATCTACAGCATCTACCGCAAGATGTTTGTGCAGAACCGCAGCTTTGAGGAGATTTACGACACTTACGCATTGCGCATCATCCTCGATACCATCCCCGAGTGCTACACGGCCCTGGGCGTCATCCACGACATGTACCACCCGCTGCCCAACCGTTTTAAGGATTATATCTCCACCCCCAAGCCCAACATGTACCAAAGCCTGCACACCACGGTTATCAGCCACGAGGGCGTGGCCTTCGAGATACAGATACGCACCAAAGAGATGGACCAACTGGCAGAGTATGGCGTGGCGGCGCACTGGAAGTACAAGGCCGGTGTGCAGGGGCAGGACAAGCTGGAGGAGCGCCTGGCCTGGGTGCGCCAGCTGCTGGAGAGCCAGCGCGACGCCGAGGACAGTGGCGATTTGCTGCGGGATATCAAAAGCGAGCTGATTCCCGAGGAGGTGTACGTTTTTACCCCCAAGGGGGACGTGATTGATTTGCCCAGCGGCGCCACGGTGATAGACTTTGCCTATGCCATTCACAGTGCGGTGGGCAACCGCATGGTGGGCGCCAAGGTGAACGGTCGCATTGTGCCTATAGACCATAAGGTGGTTACGGGCGAGGTGATAGAGGTGATTACCGGCCCGCAGAACAAGGGCCCCAGCCGCGACTGGCTGAACATTGTAACCACCAGCCAGGCCAAAAGCAAAATTCGCAACTGGTTTAAAAAAGAACGTAAGGAAGAAAATATTACCGAAGGCAAGGCCGCGCTAGAAAAAGAGATGCGCCGGGCCCATATCTCGGTGCCGGAGGACAAATACGACGAGTTTATGGAGAACATTGCCCGCCGCCAGCGCATGAACAGCGTGGAGGAGATGTACGCGGCCATTGGCTACGGTGGGCTGCAAACCGCGCGGCTGCTGCCCAAAATACGCGACGAATACGCCAAGCTGGTGAAAAGCAGCGACCCGGTGGAGACTTTCGACATCCCCATCAAAACCCACCACCCCAAGGCCAGTGAGGGCGTGATTGTAGAGGGCATAGACAACGTGCTGGTGAAGTTTGCCAAGTGTTGCAACCCTCTGCCGGGCGACCCTATCGTCGGTTTCATCACCCGGGGGTACGGGGTGTCTATCCATAAGACGGACTGCCGCAACGCCGCCCCGGCCTTCTCCTCGCCCAGGTGGGTGAACGCCTACTGGGCCGAAAATGTGAAGGAGAGTTTTACCAGCACGCTGGAGATTACTGCGCTGGACCGCGACCGCCTGTTTGCCGATATCTCCAGCCTGCTGGCCGACATGCGCGTGCCCGTGTACTCCATCAGTGCCCGCCGCACCGCCGACGGCCGCGCCGCCATGAGCGCCACCATCGGCATACAGAACACCGAACATTTGAACAGTGTCATCAGCCGGTTGCGCCGCGTGAAAGACGTGATGGATATATCGCGCGGCACCGTTTGATATAAAGAAAAGAGGGAGACCATGCGCGCCTTGGTGCAACGGGTGGCCACCGCCGCCGTAACCATAGAGGGAGGGGCCGAGCGGCGCATTGGCCCGGGGCTTTTGGTGCTGCTGGGCGTGCGCGACACCGACACCCCGGCCCTGTGCGAGAAGCTGGCGCAAAAAACCGCCGGGCTGCGCATTTTCCCGGACGAAGAGGGAAAACTGAACCGCAGCGCGGTGGAGCTGGGCCTCTCTGCCCTGGTGGTGAGCCAGTTTACCCTGTACGGCAGCACCAAAAAAGGCATGCGCCCCGGCTTTACCGCCGCGGCAAAGCCCCCCTTGAGCGTGGACTGTTACGAGGAATATGTGCGCCGGCTTTGTGCCTGTGGGCTGAAAGAGGTGAAAACCGGTACCTTTGGCGCCCACATGCAGGTACAGCTGGTGAACGACGGCCCGGTTACCCTGCTGCTGGACACCGAGGAGTGGGGGTAAAGGCAGGGGGCAGTGCGGCTTGCGGCGGGTGGCAGCTCGTATTTGCTGCCGAGGGGACACGGCGCAAATATTCCTCGGGGCCTACCTTCCGCGGCGCTTGGCGCACAGCGGCCGCTGAACGCCATTCGCCTTGCGGCTGACGTCCCCTCGAAACACACGCGCTATGCCCCCTCATCCTTGTGCAAGCGCTTTTTCCGTGCCTTCCTCGCGGGGCCTTGCGGCGAGGACGCCCTCCGCCCATCTCGCCGGACGCTGCCCTTATGCGCACCGTCCACCCATGCAGGGCCTCGGCAGACAGCTGAACGACGCATAATGCAAAAGAAAGAATAGAAAGAATAGAAAGAATAGATCGCACAGTCAATAGATGACGGAAAGGAACACACCATGCAAGCATTTCACCTTCTGGCACCCCCGCCTTACTTCACCAACTGTTTTTTGCTCATCGGAAGCGAAGGCCATGCCGTCGCCATCGACCCCGCCGCCGATGTGGCGCGCTTTGAGGAACTGCTGAACGAGAACAAGGGCACCCTCACCCACATTTTCCTCACGCACGGGCATATGGACCATGTGTCCTCGGTAGAGCCGCTGCGGGAAAAATATGGCGCCAAGCTGTACATGAGCGAGGCCGACGCCAAGCACTTCAGCATGCAGCCCGACGAGCTTTTTACAGACTTTGGCACCGTGGCCGTGGACGACATGACCTTCACCACCATCTTTACCCCGGGGCACACGCCCGGCTCGCTGGTTATCCAATGCGACGGGCTTTTGTTCACCGGAGACACCTTGTTTGCCGGGGACATTGGCCGCACAGATTTCCCCGGGGGCAGCATGGAGGAGATGAAGCAAAGCCTGAAAAAGCTGCGGGAGAACATTGAGGGGGACCCCCAGGTGCTGCCTGGGCACGAGGAATTTTCCACCTTTGATCGTGAGAAAAAATACAACCCCTACATGAAGCTTTGATGGAAGCCCCCCGCATTTTGGTGAAGGGCCTTGCCAGCGGCTACGAGGTGGAGCACCTGGTGCGGGTGTTTTACCCGGCGGCGGTAGTGGCGGCGGGTACCGGCACGCGCGGTGCGGTGGTATACGCCCGGTGCGGCAGCGCCCGCCTTGCGGCGGGCGTGCGGCAGGCCCCGGCCTGCCGCGTGCGCACAGCGCCACTGCCGCACGGGCAAAGCGTAAAGCTGGCTTTGTGCCGCCTGGTGTACGACGTACTTTGCGAAGCCACCGGCATGCGCCCGCCCTGGGGCCTGCTTACCGGTGTGCGCCCGCTAAACCTGTTGCGCAAGCAGCTGGCCGCCGGCGGCGGAGAGGGCGCCCGCCGCCACTTTTTGCAGGCCTGCGACGTTAGCCGCGAGAAGTTTGACATGGCGATGGAAATTGCCGCCCGCCAGGCGCCGGTGCTGGAACAAAGCCCCAAAAACGCCTACAGCTTGTATGTTTCCATTCCATTTTGCCCCACGCGCTGCGCCTATTGCAGCTTTGTGTCCCGCACAGTGGAACGCGAGGGGCACCTGCTTGCCCCTTATCTGGAAAAGCTGGCGGAGGAACTGGCCCAAACCGCCCGCCTGGCCAAGGAAAACGGCCTGCGCCTGCAAACGGTGTATATAGGCGGGGGCACCCCCACGGTGCTAAGCGCCGCGCAGCTGGCTTTTTTGCTACAGACACTGGAGCGTCACTTTGCCCCGGCCACCACATTGGAGTATACGGTGGAGGCCGGCCGGCCGGACTGCACCGACAAAGAAAAGCTGGCCCTGCTTTCGCAGTATGGCGCAGGGCGCATCTCCATCAACCCGCAAAGCCTGAACGACGAGGTGCTGCAGGCCATTGGCCGCCGCCACACCGCGGCAGATATTCTTCGCAGCTACGAAGATGCCCGCGAGGTGGGCCATTTCGACATCAACATGGACCTGATTGCCGGCCTGCCGAAAGACACCCCCGAAAGTTTTGCCGCCACCCTTTCGGCCGTTGCCGCCCTGCGGCCCGAGAATATTACCCTGCACACCCTTACGCTGAAGCGCGCGTCCGATTTGGTGGTGGAAAGCCGCGCCGCGCAAAGCCACCCCGCCGCCATGCTGGCTGCCGCCTACCCCCAAATGCGGCAAAACGGCTACGCGCCCTACTACCTGTACCGCCAAAAAAGCGGGGTGGAAAATTTGGAGAATACCGGCTGGGCCCTGCCGGGAAAAGACGGCCTGTACAACATCTTCATCATGGAGGAAGCCCACACCATTTTGGCGGTGGGGGCCGGGGCCTCTACCAAGCTGGTGGCACCCGGCGGTGCGCGCATCCAGCGCATCTACAACCATAAGCTGCCGGCAGAGTATCTAAAACACTTTGACGAAGTGATGGACAGAAAAAGAGGAGTGACACAATTTTATGCCCGCAATCTGGATCCCGAAACGACTGGTTGAGGTAGGCCTCATCAACACCGCGGCCGAAAACCCCACGTCTTTTGTGCTGCACTGCGAGATTGAGTACGAAAGCCGCGTGATTGCCGCCGCGGCCGAAAGCCGGGGCACCGGCTGCAAGGTGGTGATGCTGACGGGCCCTTCGGCCAGCGGCAAAACCACCACCGCCCAAAAGCTGGCCGAGGCGCTGGTACGCAGCGGCACCCACGCCGTGGTGGTAAGCCTGGACGACTTCTACAAGGACCTGGAGGACTACCCCCGCCTGCAGGACGGCACCAAGGACTATGAGAACGTGCACGCCCTAGACATCGACGAGATCCACCGCTGTTTGGGGGAACTGATCTCCAAGGGCGAGGCAGATTTCCCCAAATTCGATTTCAAGACCGAGCGCCGCATGGCCGAGCGCACCCACATCGAATTGCAGGGAGGCATGGTGGTGGTGGAGGGCATCCATGCCCTGAACCCCCTGCTTACCGACCATCTGCCCGCGGGCGAGTTTTACAAGATTTACGCCGGGCTGCGGGAGGAATACTCCCACGGGGGCCAGCGCATTTTGGCCACGCGGGACATTCGCATGGCCCGCCGTATGGTGCGGGACAACAAGTTCCGCGGGCACAGCCTGGAAAAAACCATCCGCATGTGGCCCAGCGTGTGCGAGGGCGAGGATCTCTTCATCAAGGCCTTCAAACCCTATGCAGACCTTTTGCTGGACACCTCGTTCAGCTACGAGATATGCGTGCTGGCGCCCTTTATACGCGAGCTGAAGGAACAAGTGGAGGACCCGGAACTGATGCCCTGCATGGAGGCGCTGGCCCAGCGTTTTGCCCACTGCAACGCCATCCCGTACGAGTATATCCCCCCGCAGTCCATGCTGCGGGAGTTCATTGGCTGAAAAAACACTTCCAGAAAGGGAGGATACGATTATGCAGGATTCTTTTGACAGGATGGTGGACACCGCCGGCCGCATGGCCGATGCCGCCGTAAAAACCACTGCGTCTTTGGTGAACAAAGGGCGCGACAAGGCAGAACAGGTGGCCCTGCAGGCAAAACTTGCCAAGCTGCACCGCCAGCTGGGCGCGCTGGTGTATGCCCTGCACAAAAGCGGCGAGGAAAACGACGAGATGGTGCAGTGGTACATCCGCGAGATGGACAGCGTGCACCGGAAACTGGCCGATTTGCAGCAGCCCCCCGCCGAGGAGGAGATTATTGTGGCAACGCCTGCCGCCAAAGGCGCGGAGGATGATGGAGATGCGATGTTTCGTGGCGGTGATGGCGAGCAATTACCCTAAACGGCGGGCATTTGTCCGCATATGGAGGCCAAGTGCCCGTAGATTCTTCAAAAAACCTGGCACGCCGTGAAAAAAAGCCCGCAAAGCCCTTGAAAAAAGGGGTTTGATAGTATAAAATAGACCCGTATTGCGCCCAAGGCCTGGTATGAGGCCGTTTTCGGAAGGAGCACCCCCCCGCATGCAGTATCCCGGCACCGGCCCCTATACCATGGATGACCTGCTGGAGATTGTGCGCATTTTGCGCGCGCCCGGCGGTTGCCCGTGGGACGCCGAGCAGACCCATGCTTCTATCCGCCAAAACCTGCTGGAGGAAGCCTACGAGGTGGCCGACGCCATTGACAGGCAAAGCACAGAGGATTTGTGCGAGGAGCTGGGAGACCTGCTGTTGCAGGTAGCCCTGCATGTGCAGATGGAGCAGGAGGCGGGCGGCTTTTCCTTTAACGATGTGTGCGATGCCATTTGCAGAAAGCTGATTTACCGCCACCCACATGTGTTTGGCCAGGTGCAGCAGCTTGCCACAGGCCAGGTGCTGGACAACTGGGAGAAGCTGAAAAACGCCGAGAAAGGCCGCGACACTGCGGCCAGCCGGCTGGACAGCGTGCCCCAAAGCCTGCCCGCGGCCATGTATGCCGAAAAGGTGCAAAAACGCGCGGCCGCCTATGGCTTTTGCTATGCGGACACCGCCGCCGCCTTGGCAGACCTTGCCTCGGAAGTGGAG
>JAJDGD010000045.1 GCA_030265505.1 Ruminococcaceae bacterium OttesenSCG-928-O06
GCTGCTTTATATTTCCAGCTTTGGCTATGCTTCCATGAGTGACGACGAGGTGCAAGAGCTGAGCGACATGGCCGGCACCGACTTTGCCGCCTTTGCCGATGTGAACCGCCACAGCATGGCCACCACCCTGCATTGGTTTGACCGGTATTTGACCGACCACCCCGATGTGCAGCTGGTGTACCGCCGCCACCCCAGCGAGTGGGAGCACCCCGCCCTGCGCGAGATGGAACAAAAGCACCCTGGCTTCCATGTAATTTTTGAGGAGGGGGTGAAGCAGTGGATCCATGTGGCAGACCATATCTATGTGTGGATGTCCAGCGCGGTGGCAGAGGTATACTTTGCCAGGAAAAGCTGTGTGGTGGTGCGGCCCGCCCCGGTGCCCCACCAGTTTGACCCGGTGATTTACAAAAACTGCGCCGCCGCCGCCAGCTACGATGAATTTGCTGCCGCCGCCCAGGCCGAGGACGTGCCCTTCCCCATTGCGCCGGGCGTGATAGACCGGTACTTCAGCAGTGAGGAGGCGCCCGCCTACCTGCGCATGGCAGACCTTTTGGAGGACGTGCACAAAAATCCCCCGAGGGGCACCCCGTTTGACGACGCCTTCCGCCCGCATTTCAACTGGTTGAAATGCTTCGCCCTGTTTGGGGTGCATGTTTTGTTTGCCCTGCGGTGCGACCCCATCCGCTTCAAGCGCATCGCCCCCAAAACGGCAGCGTTTGCCTCGCGCATTTACGGCTATGTGGCCAAGGCCTATGTGCCCAAAGCCCAGGTGCAGGCCATGCGCCGCCATATCCGGCAGTTTTTGCCCGGGGAAGGGCGCAAAGCGCAGGGGTAAGAGGTTCGGATTTGAACCTTGGGTAGAACTTGCACCGAGAGGCGATGGACACGGCGTATGTAGGCCGCGGGCAAGGCTGTTGTTTTTGCCCGCGGGGCCTGGCGCCGGGCACTGCCCTTGGTCATGTGCTCCGCACGTCCGCACAGGCATGTTCCCGCGGGCAGCGCCCGGCGCTCTCCCCGCGAAGCGCCTTTTCCCAGGCACAAACAGGGCCTTGGCCTGGCCCGCCCCGCTTTGGTGCATTTCGCCCCCCACGAAAGGAGGTGCCCCTATGCCGCAAAAGCGCCCGCCCAGCCTGTATACCCAAAACAACCCCTGGCGCAGCGCCGCTGCGCCGGGCCCCTCCGCTGCGGCTTCCGGGGCAGAGGGTGGCGACAAAGACAGCGCCGAGCAGTTCGTGGGTTCGGTGTTCAAGTTTTCCATTGCCACCTTTGCCAATATGTTCATCTACGCGCTGTTTTTCATCATCACCAACTTTTATGTGGCAGAAGAAACCCTGGGCCAGGTGGAGCTGTTCACCGGCTTTACCAACACCCTGATGACCGTTGCCGTTTTGGGGCTGGACCAAGCCCTGATGCGCTTTTACCGCGAGCCGCCGGCGGGGGTGTCGCAAAACAGCCTGTTCCGCCACTGCGTGTATTTTTCGGGCACCTTTTTGCTGTTTGGCATGCTGATGGGCAGCACCATTTTTGCCCGCCCCCTGTACGGCTACATCGGCTTTGAGACCGTGGGCCTGTGGGTGATGCCGCTGCTTTTTTTGAACGCCGCATTCTTTTTGGTGGCAAGGTACTTCAACGTGCTGTTCCGGCTGGAGATGAACGTGAAGACCTACACCATACAAAGCATTGTGATGCAGTTTTTCTACAAGCTGTTTTACATGGTGGGGGCGTTTTTCCCAAACCCCGACGAAGCCATGATGCTGTGCAGCGCGGCGGGCCTGGGGGCGCTGGCCGTGGTGCTGGTGTTCATCCGCCGCAAAACCCTGCGCCCCCACCCGGCAGGGCTGCGCGGCGGGGTGTACAAAACTGTGCTGCCCTTTGGCCTTGCGGTGGCGCCCACGGCCATTTTTGTTACGCTGAACGGCAACGTGGCAAAGTCCATCATCACCTCGTTTTTGGGGCTGGCGGCCACGGGGCGCTACTCCTTCGCGTTTGCCATGTCCAGCGTGGTAACCATGGTGCAGGGGGGCTTTGCGGCGTTTTGGGCGCCCTATATGTACGCCAACTATAAAACCCACCAGGCGCGCATCATGAAGGTGCACGATTTTATCAACTTTGTCATCCTCACCTTCTTCTGTGTGCTGGTGGCCTTCGAGGATGTCATCTTCTGGGTGTTCAAACAATACAGCCCCTCCATGCTCATCTTCCCGCTTATGATGTTCTCGGCGGTGTTCAATATCCTTACCGAGACCACCGTGCACGGCAACGCCATTGCCAGAAAGCCCATCTTCGACACCATCGGCATCGCCCTTGGCGCGTGCATCAACTTTGCCATGTGCTTTGCGCTCATCCCCCAGTTCAATTTGGTGGGCGCGGCGGTGGCGCTGGTCATCGGCAACGGGGCGTCGTACCTGTTGCGCACGCTTACAGCCCAGCGGCTGTACCGTAGCATCCCGTCCCCCGGCAAAACTGCCATGGCCCTGCTTATAGGTGCGGCGGTGGCGGCGGCGGGCACGGTGTTCAGCGGGCAGTTTGTGGTAAAGGGCCTGTGCTGCCTTGCCGCCATTGGCCTGTACTGCCTGATGTACCGCAAAGAGCTGGTGCGCCTGTGCAAGATACTGCTAAGCCTTGCCAAAAGCGTTTGGGCGCACCTGTTCAAACGCGGCGCGGCGTGATACAATCCCCATAGCATCCCCGCTTGTTTTCGCATTCCCAATGGCCCGGCCAAGGAGGGTACTGTTTTGAAATACTGCAAAAAATGCACCATGCCCAGCACGCGCCCGGGCATCAGCTTTGACGAGGACGGCGTGTGCAGCGCCTGCAACCATTATGAGGCGCGCAAAACTGTGGATTGGGACGCCCGCATGGAGGAGTTCCGCGCGCTGTGCGAGCGATACCGCGGCATGAATGGCCCCGGCGGGTACGACTGCGCCGTGGCCGTAAGTGGCGGCAAGGACAGCCACTTTCAGGTGTACATGCTGAAGGAAGTGATGGGCATGAACCCCATCCTCTTTTCGGTGGAGGACAACTTCCCCATGACGGATGCCGGCCGCCACAACCTGCGCAATATCAGCGAGGCCTTCGGCTGCACCATCATCAGCTGCAAGCCGGATGTGCGTACCCAAAAAACCCTGATGCGCCGCTTTTTTGAAAACTATGGCAAACCCACCTGGTATATAGACCGGTTGATTTACACCTTCCCCTTACACATGGCGCTGAAATTCAACACACCGCTGCTGTGCTATGGTGAGAATGTGAGCTTTGAATACGGCGGCGGCAACGATGTGGAGACCTACAGCGCCCGCGGGCAGATAGAGAACGGCGTGGCCGTGGGCATGCCCATGGATGCGCTTTTGGGCGGCGGCGTAAGCGAGAAAGACCTGTCCCTTACCCTGGCGCCCCCCAAAGAGGAGCTGGACCGCCTGGACCCGTTCTATCTGTCCTACTTTGTGCCGTGGAACAGCCTGCAAAACTACCAGCTGGCCAAAAGCCGCGGGTTTCATGACCTTACCCACGAGTGGGACCGCACCCACCACGCCGAGAACTTTGACCAGATTGACAGCCGGGCGTACCTGGTGCACAGCTGGCTGAAATACCCGAAGTTCGGCCACGCCGCCGCAACAGACTATACCGCGCGGTACATCCGCTACGGCCTGCTTACGCGCGAGGAAGCCATTGCCATTATAAAGCAGCGCGACGGCGCACTGGACCCCTGGTGCGTGCGGGATTTCTGTGCATTCTGCGGGTATACGGAAAGTGAATTTTGGGAAATAGTAGACAAACTGTATAACCCAGACTTATTTGAAAAAGACGCCTTCGGCCGCTGGGTGCTGAAGCAGCCCATCTGGCAGCAGTAAGGCGCCAAAACGGCCCCGGCAAAGGAGGCGCAAACCCTGACAAAGACCTATTTTGAGGAGATGATGGCGGAGTTTGGCGCCGGTGCGGCGGCGGGCCTGGCCCTGGGCGTGCAGGACGGCTGGCCCTACAGCGCCCAGCTGGTGCAGGCGGGGGATGCCCCGCGCCTTGTGTTCCGTTTTTTGGTGCAAGGGGCGGCAAAGCGGTGCGCGGCCCAACTGAACGCCCAGCAAACGCCCCACCTGCGTTGGCTGGCAGAGCGGGATGCCGAGACGAACGGCGGGGTGCTGGTGGCGGTGTACAGCCCCCCCAGTGATTTCTATGCAAAATCCGGCGTGCACAGCCTGCTGCACCAGGCGGTGGGTGCCTTGCATGCCGAGGGGCTGGCCCCGCCAGGGAACTGCCCTTTGTGCCATTTGCCCGGTGGCGAGGAAGTGGCCCTGCTTTCGGGCGAGGCACGCTGCGCCCACGCCGCCTGCCTGCAAACCCGGCTGGACCTGCCCGCCAAAAACTACACCCCGCCCGCCCGCAAGAAGGGCAACGTGGCCACGGGCATTTTGGGGGCACTGCTGGGGGCGCTTTTGGGGGCGCTGCCTATCTGGGCGCTGGCGCTTTCCCGGGGCACCATTTACTGGATGATGTACCTGCTTATCCCCCTGATGAGCGGGCTTTTATACCGGCTGCTGCGCGGGCGCGCCAGCGCCAACCTGGCCGGGGCGGCGGTGCTGGTCTCGTCGCTTTTGGCGGCCTTTTGCGTAGAGCTTGTGTGGAACTGGCTGCTGGTGTCTGCCGCGCTGGGGGTAAGCGTGCCGTTTTGGGGCAGCGTGGAATACTACTTCCAAAGCAACACCGCGCTTACGGCATTGTACGAGATGCGCTTTTGCCTGTTGGCGCTCATCGCGGGCTTTTTGGTGGTCTCCATTTTGCTGCGGCGCTATGCCGCCGCCGGCAACCAGGTGCCCAAAACCGTGTATGGCGCCGAGTTTGTGCGCAGCACGGCCGTGCCGTTAACACCGCCTACGCAAGAAGAGGAAGACGCGCCTGCCGCCGTGCCGCCCAAGGAAGAAGACGCCCCATAGCGGGCGCCCCACATGTGTTGCAGCCGGCGCCGCACAAAAGCCCCGGCCCCCTATGGATAAAGGAGAACTGCCATGGACGAAAACCAAACCGGCTATCCCGAGAACCAGGCCCCCCAGCCCCCGCAGGATGCCACCCCGCCCTTTGCGCAGCCAATGCGGGCCGTGGGCCACGCCGGGCAGCGCGGCACCGGCCTTGGCGATGCATACCCGCCGCCCAAGCGCCACCGTGGCCGGGGCATGGGCATCGCGCTTATCGCGGTGTCGCTGGCGCTCATCGTGCTGGTGGGCGCCTTTGTAGTGGGCTTGTTTATGGTGGGCGGCTCGGTATACTCCCTCACCCGCACGCCCAGCTATAACAACACCCCGCCGCAAAACAGCTTTTCGGTCCTCTATGTGGTGGGTACCATCCGCAACGCGGGCTCGGGCGCTCTTGGCATCAACGAGCCTTCATACCAGCACAGTGCCACGGTGGGGCATATCCGCGAGCTTGCCAAAAACGAGGACAACCTGGGCATTCTTTTGTATATGAACACCGGCGGCGGCGGGGTGTACGAGAGCGACGAAGTATACCTTGCGCTGATGGACTACAAGGCCCAAACCGGCCGGCCCGTGTGGGCCTATATGGCCGATACCTGCGCCTCGGGCGGGTACTACATCTGCGCCGCGGCAGACTATATCACCGCCAACCGCAACACCACCACGGGCTCCATCGGGGTGTATATCTCCATGACGGACACAAGCGGCCTGTACGAGAAGCTGGGCATAGAGACGGTGCTGGTGCGCAGTGGTGATAACAAGGGTACCGGCATGCAGGGCGTGCCCATTACCGAGGAACAGCGGGCCGTGTACCAGGGCGTTGTGGACGAATGCTACGAGCAGTTTATAGAACTGGTGGCCGAGGGACGGCACTTGCCGCTTGCGCAGGTGCGCGAGTTGGCCGACGGCCGCATTTACACCGCCCGCCAGGCGCTGGCGCTGGGCCTGATAGACGAGCTGGGAGACTGGGACAGCGCGCGCAAAGCCTTTGAGGAAGAATGTGGCGGCACGGCGTTTTACCCCAACTTCTCCCGCCAAACGGCCCTGGGCAGCTTGCTTAGCGGCATTTTGGGCAGCCTGCCCAAGGGGGAGACAGAGGCCTCTTTAGAGGCGGCCCAACGCTACCCCAGCGGGGTGCCCATGGCCCTGTGGGACCCGGCTTTGCCCGCGGCGTAAAACGCAGGGGGATGGACCGGCAGCTTTGCACCGCCCCGGTGCAGGGGCCCGCTGCCTGTGTGCGTGCCATGCGCCGCCGCGGTTTACAGCACCGTGCCTGTGGGCTTACGCGCCCGGCCTAAACCAAAGGAACACCCATGCAACCTGCCATAGACCATATCCATATCACCGTGCAAAACCTGGCCCGGGCCCAGGCGTTTTACGACGCTTTTCTGCCGGCGCTTGGGTTTGATATTGCGCTGAAAGAGCAGATTGACGAAGCGGCGCACGAGTATGCCGCCGTGGAGTACCACCACAAAAACCTGTCCATTGCCATTGTGGCGCCGCGGCCCGCCCTGGCGCAGAAGGCGCCCCACCGCCGGCGCCCGGGGGCGCTGCACCACCTGGCCTTTCGCGCGCAAAGCCCCGCCGAGGTGGACGCCGCCTGCACCGCCGCGCGCGCCGCCGGGGCGAAGGTACTGCACCCGCCGCGGCTTTGGCCCGAGTATTGCCCCGACTACTACGCCTTTTTCTGTAAGGACAGCGAGGGCAACGAGCTGGAAGTGGTACACTTTGACCGCCCGCGTTATTTTCCGTAAAACTTACAAAGAGGAAGCCGCATGAGCGATTTGATCCGCGAAGCCCTGTCGTCCGACGGGTACATTATAGACCAGGACAAGACCTACAAGATATTCTACGGGCCCTTTCGCTCCAGCTACAACGGCTGCGGGTGGATTGCCGCCTACAATTACCTGAAGGCCACCCACCGCCCCCACAATGCGGTGGCCCTTGCGCGCGAACTTGCCACTACCTCGCCCTACAACGCGCGCATGGGCACCGGGCCTTTGCGCCTGCGCCGCTTTTTAGAGGCAAAGGGCTGCCGCTTTGCCACCGCCGCCACCCGCCAGGCTGCGGCGGGCCTGGCCCCCACCAGCGCGGCGGGCATTTTGTTTTACACAAACGCCGCAAACGGCCCGCACTTTGTGTGCTATGTGCGCCAGCCCAGCGGCCGCCTGCGGTTTTTTAACGCCCTGCCCGGCAACGCCCACCACATCACCACCATGGTGGAATTTCTGCGCCAGGAGGCGCCGCACAACCCCATCTACCTGATGGCCGCGGCAGAGGGCCCCACAAAGGAGACGCCATGAAGCGCGCCGGCACGCAGCCTATAGAGACCCAGCGCCTGCTGCTGCGCCGCTTTGCCCAAAGCGATGCGGAAGAGGTGTACCAAAACTGGGCAAGCGACGCCGAGGTGACGCGCTATATGTTGTGGCTGCCCCATAAAGACATGAACGAGACCCGGGCCATTTTACGCGCCTGGGAGGAAAGCTACGCCAAAGAGGGGTATTACCACTGGGCCATTGTGCGCAAAACGGACGGGGTGCTGATGGGTTCTTTGGGCATACTGTGGCACGACGGCGGCGCGGACGGCGCCGGCCGCAAAGGGTACGAGCCGGGCTACTGCCTGGGCCGCGCTTTTTGGGGCCAGGGCTATGCCAGCGAGGCGCTGTGTGCCGCCCTGGCGTATTTTGTGGCAGATACCGGCGTGGACACGCTGCAATGCTGCCACGCCGTGGCAAACCCGGCGTCGGGCCGGGTGATGGAGAAGGCGGGCTTTTGCTTTGTGCGCATGGGCAGCTACACCGGCCCTGATGGTGCGGAAGTGCCCGCCAAATTTTACCTGTACCACCACAAGGAAAGGCAATAGATGGAAGAAAACAGAAATATCCTCTTCCCCGGGGCGCAGGATGCGCCCGCACCGGCGGAAGAAGCGCCCGGGCAAACCCCACCCGAGGGCCCCGAAAAGGTGGTGCTGCTGGCGGCAGACCTTGGCCGCTACGACGCCGAGCGCAGCATGGCGGAGCTGGGCGCTTTGGCCGAGGCCGCGGGCATGCAGCCGGTGGCAGAGGTGCTGCAAAAGCGCCAACGGCCCGATGCCGCCACGGTGATAGGGAGAGGGCGCCTTGCCGAAGCCGCCCTTTTGGCCCACAATTTGGGCGCGGTGCGCGCAATATTTGACGGCGAGCTTACCGGCAGCCAGCTGCGCAACATAGAGGATGCCTTGGGCATCCCCGTGCTGGACCGCACCATGCTGATTTTAGACATCTTCAAAAGCCGGGCCGTTACCCGTGAAGGCAAGACGCAAACCGAGCTTGCCATGCTGGAGTACCGCCTGCCGCGCCTTTTGGGGCACGGGCAAAGCCTTTCCCGCCAGGGCGGCGGCGGCGCCGGGGGCGCGGGTGCCCGCCGTGGCGGCGGCGAGACCAAGCTGGAGTACGACCGCCGGTATATCCGCAGCCGCATTGCCATATTGAAAAAGCGCCTGGCCGAAATGCAAAGCCGCCGGGACGAGACCCGCCGCGCCCGCACCAAAAGCGGGGTGCCCATCATTGCCCTGGTGGGGTACACCAACGTGGGGAAGTCCAGCTTGGTAAACGCGCTGGCCGGCAGCGACATTGCCGCGGCAGACATGCTGTTTGCCACGCTGGACCCCACCGCCCGTCGCCTTTCCCTGCCCGACGGGCAAGCCGCCGTGCTGGTGGATACGGTGGGGTTTGTCTCCCGCCTGCCGCACAATTTGGTAGAGGCCTTCAAAAGCACGCTGGAGGAGGCAAAATATGCCGACCTGCTGCTGCTTGTGGCCGATGCGTCCGACCCGGAGGCCGCCGTGCAGCTGGCCACCACCTGGGAGGTGCTGGAGGGCCTGGGCATCACGCGGGATACCCCGCATTTGACGGTGTACAATAAGTGTGATTTGGCCGCCGCTGCCCGCCCCTTTGCCGCGGAGGAACTGTATGTGAGCGCGCGCACCGGCCAGGGCCTGGACGCACTGCTGGCCGCCATGGCAAAGGCGCTTTCGGCACGGGTGTGCCGCGTGCAGGTGCTGCTGCCCTATACAAAACTGGCCCTGGCCGAACATTTACGCGCCAGCGGCAACGTGACGGTGGAGGATTACCGCGAGGACGGCGTGTACTACGAAGCCACGGTAGAAGCCGCCAAGGCCCACCTGTTTGCCCCCTACCTGCACGGCCCCGCACCCGGCGGCGAGGGCGAGGAAGAGGCGCCCCCAAACGAAGAGGCCTGAAAACAGCAGAACGCATCCTCCGCCCTGAAGGGTGCCCCTGGTAAAGCCCAACCTGCTTTATCCGGTGCGCCCGAAGCGCCGAAGAGATATCAGAAGCAAACAAAAAGCATCTGCCAAATCCGCAGCTAGGCTGCGGGCGGCAGATGCTTTTTCTACTCAGGGAACTTCAAACCTTTACCCCGCGCGAAAGCGGGCCTACGCCTTGGGTTCGTCGGGCTTTACCATCTCGCCCACGGCGGCCACCAGCCCCGCCAGGTTTTGTATCTCGCTGGGGATGATGAGCTTCGTGGCCTGGCCGTTGGCTACCCGCTGCAGGGCCTCCAGGCTGCGGATGGTAAGCACCTTCTCGCTGGGGTCGGCCTCGTTCAAAAGGCGGATGGCCGTGGCATTGGCCTGCTGCACCGCCACAATGGCCTGGGCCTCGCCGTCGGCCTCGCGTATGCGCTGCTCGCGCACGGCGTCGGCGCGTAAAATGGCGCTTTCCTTTTCGCCCTCGGCCACCAGTATGGCGGCGCGCTTTTCGCCCTCGGCCCGCAAAATGGCCTCCCGGCGCTGGCGCTCGGCCTTCATCTGTTTCTCCATCGCGTCCTGAATTTCAGACGGCGGCAGAATGTTTTTCAGCTCCACCCGGTTCACCTTGATGCCCCATTTGTCGGTGGCTTCGTCCAGCGTGGCGGTAATTTTGGTGTTGATCACATCGCGGCTGGTAAGCGTGTGGTCCAGCTCCAGCTCGCCAATGATATTGCGCAGGGTGGTGGCGGTCAGGTTCTCAATGGCGGAGATGGGGCGCTCCACCCCGTAGGTGTACAGTTTCGCGTCCGTTACCTGGAAGAACACCACGGTGTCTATCTGCATGGTAACGTTGTCCCGCGTGATAACGGGCTGGGGCTTGAAGTCCACCACCTGCTCTTTCAGCGAGACGCGTTTTGCCACACGCTCCATAAAGGGAATCTTGAAGTGGAGGCCCGCCTCCCACGAGGCGTTGTACACGCCCATGCGCTCCACCACATAGCAGCTGGCCTGCGGCACAATTTTGATGTTGACGACCGCTATCAATAGCAGGATGACGCCCAAAACGATGAGTGTGATGATCCAGCCAATGCCCATAATAGTCCTCCTGTGTGTTGGGCCCGCGCACAGCGCGGGGCGGAGTGCATGGTCCTTTTTCTTTTGGTGATGGTGTGGCTGGCGCCGAAGAGCGGGATAGCCGCATTCTTTTAGGTACTTTTAAGCGCGGGTTTGGCGGAAGAAGAAAGCAAACGGGCTTTGCTTTGCCGTACGGCGGCACATGCACCCTTAGCTTGCCTAGCCGCCCTGGGCGGGCGGTGGTGTGGTGGCATCCGGCGGCGGCAAGGGCGACACCACCAGCTTTGCCCCCTCTATGGCGTCTACGCGGCACCAGGCGCCCACCGGCAGCACCACGTCGCTTTTGGCGGTCCACTCCAGGCCCTCCAACTTCACCCGGCCAAAGCGGGCGGGCTGTATCTCCGTTACCACCTGGGCCAGCTTGCCTATGTTGGCGTCGGCGTTGGTGGGCACGCGCCGGTTCCCCGTTATTTTGCGCACCAGCGGGCGGAAGGCCAGCAAGGCCACACCGCTTACCACCACAAACACCAGCACCTGCGCCAAAATGGCAGTGGGGAAAAACAGGGAGACCAGCAAGGCGGCAATGGCCCCCGCGCAAAACCAGATGCTGACAATGGCGGAGGTGGCGGCCTCCAAAATTACAAACAGCAACAGCAATACCAGCCATACAATTTGCACAAGCTGCATTGGATGGTCCCCCTTTC
>JAJDGD010000046.1 GCA_030265505.1 Ruminococcaceae bacterium OttesenSCG-928-O06
ACAAGCATTTCAAAAGACGAGGTGCTTGTTTTGTCTCTTCGCTCCCGCCTTGCGGCGGGCTCGGCAGTTTCACTCCGTGAAGCCTGCCTCGGCGCCAAGGTGCCCCCCGCTCAGTTGGTTTGGGTAAGGCGGCTCCCCTTTATGGCAACACCGTCCCAAACAAATATGCGCTTTTAGCTCAGTTGGTAGAGCAGCTGACTCTTAATCAGCGGGTCCCGGGTTCGAGTCCCTGAAAGCGCACCAAAATAGCTCAGTTGCAGGGCGCAGCACCACGGTGTACCCAAACTGAGCTATTTTTGTATACCAACAGGAGAAATGGCGTGAATGGGAAACATGTGCTATCTGTAAAAAATCTACCTGACAATAAATCACTAAGATACGGCATAATCCTCAATGGATCAACAGGTAGAGCATCCGGCTGCTAACCGGAGGGTCGTTGGTTAAATCCGACAGAGGATTCAAAGGAAAACCTCGATATAGCAATACGAATTGCATATTAGGGTTTTCCTTTTTGATAACAATTCTTACGTTGGGTCCCTGCTTTTCAACACTCCGGTTTTTTGTCACCGCTACCATTCCCAATCGCTGCCGCAATTGTTCTTTCGCATTGTGTCTTAATCTGGATAGAACTACACGAAAGCGTGAGCTATGGGGTTTTCAATGGATACACACGCCTCTTTGCGAATTGCTACACTGCCTTATAATCTTTGGCGCCACAAGGGCACTGTCAGCCGGCTTACTGCGCGCCAGCCACCGGTTTGTAATTGCTTCGCCGGTGTGCTACGATAGCAACATCTACAACGCAATTCTCACAAAAAAGGGGCGGCCTGCTTGACAATATCACTACTGGTTCCATTGGTCCTGTTGCTTCTGCTCGGCTTTTTCTTTCATGGCCGTTTTGCCTTGCCGGCGGCTTTTTGCCCCATCGCCTCGGTGTCCTGCGTGGTGTTGGGGCTGCTCTTGTTCGGCAGCCTGAAGCTGCTTGTGCCCGGATGCTTTTTGCTGATGGCCTTCGTAGCCGCTGCAGGTATCTGGCAAGGCGTGAAGCATCCCAAAGCTATACCGGCCTATCTGCTGAATCCCGGCATACTGTCGTTTTTAGCGGGGGCATTGGTTTTGATTCTGGCCTACACACTGCACGGCCATTTCTATACGGGATGGGACGAGTACTCCCACTGGGGGCCGGTATTCAAGGACATGTACATGCAGGGCGCGATGCACCAGTACACCGGCCTTGAACTGCTTCACCACGCCTACCCCCAGGGTACCGCATTGCTGTACTTCTTTTTCTCTCGTTTCGCGCCAGGATTTTCCGAGGCGCAGACCTATGCTGCTATGGGTGTGTGGTTGGCTGCATGCAGCGTCACGTTGTGCGCAGGCCAAAGCTGGAAGCGACCGCTTCCAGCTGCCTTGGCTTTGCTTGTGACGCCGTTGTTTTTTATCTTGTTTCGCTACTCCGAGCCATACATCACCGTCTATGTAGACACGCTGCTAGGGGCTGTCTTTGGCGCGGCGATGGTAGTGGCGCTGTATCCCGGGCGCAGGCGGCTGTCTCACTGTGCCCTTGCCGGGCTTATAGCGGCGGCAATCGCCCAGGTGAAGGATTCCGGGCTGTTTTTCATGTTCATCGCAGGCGTCATATTCACGCTGTGTTACTGCTTTGAGCTGCCCGCAGATGCGCCGCGGCGCGCACCCCGGGAACGGCGAACAGGTCTGGGCCTGTTTTGGGGCACGGCGTTGCTTCCCGCGCTGTACTGGCGCGTTTTCCTCGTCCTCACCCACACGCCGGGCAACAGCTTTGGAGACCCACTGGGCCAAAACCTTTTCACACTGCTGCGTGGTGCAGCCACCGGCAGCGATCCTACGAGTGCCAGTATCATCGAGCGGTTTTGGATCAACCTTCGGGTAGCCCCCGTTGTGTACAACGGGTATGGTACCAGTCTTATGATGGCGGCGTTGTTAAGCGTGGGTGGCCTGCTGTTTGGCCTGTGGCTGTGGAAACGCCGCCACAGGCGCGGCCCGGCGCTGGTGCTGTGGGCACTGCCGGTGCTGTTTGCGGCGTACCTTGCGGGCATGCTGGTCATGTACCTCACCATGTTCACCCCCGCAGAAGGCTTGATGGGCGCCTCCTTTGAACGGTATATGAGCAGCTTTTTCATCGGCTGGTGCATGGCGGCGCTGGCCGCGGCGCTGTTCTACGGCGAAGAGCTGGTTCCAAAACTGCGCGCTGCCGCCCCTACGGTAGCATTGGTGGCCGTACTGGCGCTGGAGGCCAACGCCGTGGCTGGGCGGGACGTGCTTGACCTTTCCCACCACAAGGAAGACAGCCGCTACGGCTTTGAATCAGTAAGTGCCCAGATGCTGGAACATCTTGCACCCGATGACCGCATCTGGGTAATTGCCCAAGGCACCGACCTGATGTACACCTATATGTTTCACTACAACCTGATGCCCGCCAAGGTGGACCTGTGGCTGCCCAACCAGATGGGCTATGGAGAGGCCGATCCCCCAAACGCCGAACAACTGGCCCAACGTGCCCGGGAGAAGGGTGTCAGCCACATTCTGGTATATATCACCGACGACGTTTTCGACGAACGGTATGGCGCAGGTTTCTCAGACAACTTGACCAGTGTGCACCAAAATAGCCTGCCCAGTCTGTACCGGGTAGCGCCTTCCGGCGAGCCGATCCCCTTCGCGCTGGTGGTTGAAACAGTTTGGCCACCGGCATAACAGCGCGGGGCAGCCGCTTAGATGTGCCCCTATAGCGCTGAATGAGATAGGGTGAGATAACAATTGACCACCAAGAGCCGTGCGTATCCGGAAGAGATGTGTTAAATCATATGTAAGGTGCCAAGCAAAAAGCAGGCCTTTGGCCTGCTTTTTCTTTTGTTATTTTTTATAAGCAAAACCTCACGAACAGTGAAGGGGTGTTTTATATGGTGGGAAACACAGCCAAAAGCGCAAAACACCGCGTGGTAAAGTGCTCACAGCAAATGCTCGGCCATGCCGAAGTCCCAGTGGGGTGGGGGCGTAAGGGGAAATGAGACAGCCGGGTTTTGCGCAATTGCGGTACCGCCTTGCACCGGGCGCTGGACATGCAACAACAGCCCGCGGTATGTGGCCGACGCAAAAGCGGCTATCTCCTCGGCAGAATGCGCGGGATATTGGCGCACAAAGGTAAGGCTCAATTCCAGGCCAATGCGGGAAAGCACGCGCGTCCAGCACTGGCCCAATGGGGAGGAAATGTCTGGCACATTCCAAATTTGCAGGGTTTTTGCAAACCATTTTATATTTGCGGTGTCAAACCGCCGCAGAAAATTCGTGTAGGGGTCCTGGGCCAACAAAATGCGAAGGACATCCAAGTTTTCCTGCAACCGCAAAAAGTACCCCAGCAGATAGTCACCACTGGTCAGGCGCTTTGCTACGGTCTCAAAATCCAGGGTGCGCAGCACCTGCAATTCGCTGTAAACATCCTCCAGTACAACGCGCTCCAACGCCTCCATCAGTTCATACTTATCGTTGAAATAGTTGTAAAAGGTGGTGCGGCTGATGTTCGCCTCCTTTGTGATGTGCGACACTGCGATTTGGTCGAAGTGACGCTGTTGCAATAGACGGCAGAAAGCGTCCGCAATCAGCATTTGGTTTTTCTTTGGAAACAAACGCGAATAATTCCCCTGCATGTCATCCATGACGGCCTCCTTCGCACAGTGTGTGGCGGCAAAAGAGAACAGTTGGCAGCAAAGTGTTATTGTGACAATTTTGTGTATGCGGTAAAATGTATACGACCTTTAGGGTAACTATACTATAATTTCTTCCTTTTTGCTAGGGTTTTCAGTAAATTCGCCAACAGGATATTGATTTTTGGTTTACACTGGCGCATTTTGCGGGAAGGGGGCTGTGGAAAAGCGGCGTAAGCAAAGGTGCGCAAAATTGTACATATTATTTTGTATAAGGAGTGGAAGGAGGAAGAACGTTGTCAAGAAATAACGAACCCGCAAAAGCGTTGGGCAAAAAATCCATGATGGACCGTTATGTTGGTTGGTTCGTCCGCTGGATGCCCGACTCGATGGCCATCATTCTTTTGATGACCTTTGTTTTGGCAATTGTTATCAAGTTTGCAACAGGCTCGCCGTTTATCTTCTCCAGTGATACAAAGACCAGTATTTTGAACGCGTGGACAGACGGTTTCTGGGCCTTGCTCACATTCTCCATGCAGATGACCTTGGTCATGGTTACTGGCTATATAGTATCCAATGTGGGTATTGTGAAGAAGGGATTGCTGAAGCTGGCCGAACTGCCCAACAATGAATTCCAGGCGAACCTGCTTTCTATGGTTGCCGGCACCCTTATGTCCTGGGTGCACTGGGGCCTTGGCACCATGACCAGCATTGTGCTGGGCCGCCAAATTCTAGCCCTGGCTAAAACCAAGAAGGGGTACAAAATCCACCTGCCGCTGTATTTGGGCATGGGTGTTATGCGTGCGGCCTTTGCATCCCATGGCCTTTCCCAGGCCCCGGCCCTGATGGCCACCACCCCCGGTGCCATGGCACAGTATGTGCCGGACGCATACAAGGACAAAATTGGCCTGGTGCCCATGACCCAGACCGTGCTTAGCCCTCAAGTTTTGATTTCGATCGTTATCCTGCTGCTCTCATCGTTTGTGTTCTATTTCCTGCTGCGCCCGAAGCGCCAGGAAGATTACAAAGAGATCTCCGATGAGTTCTGCGAGGAGATTTTGAACGCGGGCAAAGTGACCGGAAAACCCGAGATGAAAGACTTCGCCACCTTTATGAACAACAGCCCCCTGCTTACCACGATAATAGGCGGTTTTGGGCTTGTGTGGTGCGCCATGTCACTGTCAAAAACAGGCATCATCGGCCTGTCCATCAACACCTTCAACCTGTTGATGCTTTGCCTTGGCCTGGTGCTTTCCGGCTCGCCCGCAAAATTTTCAAAAATCGCCATTGAGTCCATGTCCAACGTGTGGGGCGTGGTGGTGCAGTTCCCGTTGTATGCCGGCCTGTTTGGGCTTATTACCTACACCGGCTTTGCGGGCATTCTCACCAACTTCTTCCTCAACATCGCCACCACAAAAACCTTCCCGGTCATCGTGTTTATCTATTCGGCCATCATCAACATGATGGTGCCGTCCGGTGGCTCCAAGTTCATCATAGAGCTGCCCTACATCCTGCCCGCCGGCATTGAGCTGGGTGTGCCTTTGTGGAAGGTGATAAACTCCTACACCTGGGGAGACTTGACCACCAATATCATCCAGCCTTTCTGGCTGCTGCCCACCATTGCGATGTACAAGACCAAGTTCAGCGAGCTGATGCCTTACGGCCTCATCTTCTGCGCTTGGGCACTGATTTTCCATGCGGGCTTCCTGCTGATCTTTTATTGACGGCAGGCGTGCCTGGACAAAACGCGAAACAAAGAAACCGGCGCCGAAAGCGTCGGTTTCTTTTTGTGAAAAAACGCGTGCTGGCCGCTGCCACAAATTTGCGCCGCTGCGGCCTATGGTGTATAATACCAACTGTACGCACCGGGCGGCAAACCTGCCCCAAAGCGGCATAAAAGAAAGGCGGAGGCATATGGATGTGCGGGTGGGGGATACCATTTTGGCGCGGAAGCAACACCCCTGTGGCTCCAAAAGCTTTTCCGTGCTGCGGGTGGGTATGGACTTTCGCATCAAGTGCGATGTTTGTGGCCGTGAAGTGATGCTGCCGCGTGCAAAAATAGAGAAGAACATCAAAAAGCTGATGCGTGACGGCGAGGAAGTGCCGATACGGTAAATACATTAAAAAAGGACGTAGCATGTTTGATAAATTGGATGCAGTGCGCAGCCGGTACGAGGAGATAAACCAGCGCTTGCAAGACCCCACTGTGGTGAGCGACCCGGCAAAGTATCGGGACCTGATGAAGGAGTACAAGTATCTGGGCCCTTTGGTGGAGACCTATGAGGCTTACAAGAAGGCCCAAAATGCCATGGAGGAGGCAAAACAGCTGCTGGAGGAAGGCGGCCAGGATGCCGAACTGAAAGAGCTGGCCCGCGAGGAGCTGGAGGAGAACAAGGCCCGCGCCGAGGAGCTGGCAGAACAGCTGAAAGTACTGCTGCTGCCCAGGGACGAAAACGACGAGCGAAGCGTGATTTTGGAGATACGGGGTGGCACCGGGGGAGACGAAGCCGCCCTGTTTGCAGCCGATTTATACCGCATGTACGCGATGTATGCAGAAAAACGCGGCTGGAAAGCCGAGATTTTGAACGTGAGCGAGACCGAGCTTGGCGGCATGAAAGAAGTGGAATTCTCCCTGCAGGGGGACAGCGCCTACAGCCGCATGAAGTTTGAAGCGGGCACCCACCGGGTGCAGCGCGTACCTGAAACCGAGACCCAGGGCCGCATTCATACCTCGGCGGTTACGGTGGCTGTAATGCCCGAGGCCGACGAGGTGGATGTGGACATCAACCCGGCAGACTTGAAAATTGATACCTTTCGCGCCTCGGGCGCGGGGGGCCAGCATGTGAACAAGACCTCCAGCGCCATACGCATCACCCATCTGCCCACGGGCACGGTGGTGGAATGCCAGGACGAGCGCAGCCAGCACAAGAACAAGGACAAGGCCCTGCGGGTGCTGCGCAGCCGCCTGCTGGCCGAAAAGCAGCAGGCCCAGAAAAGCGAGATAGACGCCGCGCGCCGCAGCCAGGTGGGCAGTGGAGACCGCAGCGAGCGCATACGCACCTACAACTACCCCCAGGGCCGTGTGACGGACCACCGCATCAATCTTACCCTATATAAGCTGGACGCGATTTTGCAGGGGGATTTGGACGATTTGATCGACCCGCTGATTGCCGCGGACCAGGCCGAGAAACTGCGCGCCGTATCGGAGGGGTGAGGGTGGAGACACAGCTTCTTATGGCGAGTGTAAAGGCGAATAGCCTTGCGGCGCAGCTTTTGCGTACCGGGCAGGTGGTGGCCATTCCCACCGAGACCGTGTATGGCCTTGCGGCCGACGCCACAAACCCCGCTGCGGTGCAGCGTATTTTTGAAGCCAAGGGCCGCCCGCAGGACAACCCACTGATTGTACACATTGCCGGGCAGGAGATGCTGGCGCAGGTGGTGGCCGCCTGGCCGCCTGCGGCAAAGCGCCTGGCCGATGCTTTTTGGCCCGGGCCGCTTACCCTGGTGTTGCCGCGTGCCGGCGGCATTGCCCCCGCGGTGGGGGCCGGCCTTGCTACGGTGGGGGTGCGCATGCCCGCCCACCCTGTGGCGCTGGATATCATTGCCCGGGCAGGTGTGCCCCTGGCGGCACCTTCGGCCAACCGCTCTGGCCGCCCCAGCCCCACCACGGCGGCCCATGTGCTGCAGGACATGGCGGGGCGCATCCCCTTAGTGGTGGATGGCGGCAACAGCCCCGTGGGGGTGGAATCCACCGTGGTATCGCTGGCGGGAAAGCCCACCGTGCTGCGGCCCGGCTTTGTTACCCCTGCGGAGCTTAGCGAGGCGTTGGGACAGGAAGTGGCGCTGGCGCCCTCGGTGCAAGGGCCGGCCGAAGAAAGCGGCCCGGTGGAAAGCCCCGGCGTGAAGTACCGCCACTACGCCCCCAAGGCTAAGCTGACACTTGTGGAGGGCCCGCTGCCCGCCTTTGCGGCCTTTGTGGCGGTAAAAAGTACCGAAACCCCGGGGGTATACGCCATGTGCTTTACAGGTGAAGAGAAGACGCTGGCTGTGCCGGCGGTGCCCTACGGCGCCGAGGATGACCCCAAAACCCAAGCAGCGGGCCTGTTTGCCGCCTTGCGCCAGCTGGACGAAGCAGGCGCACAGCAGGTATATGCCCGCATGCCCGCGGGTGGCGGCGTAGGCCTTGCGGTACGCAACCGGCTGCTGCGGGCGGCACAGTTCCGCGTGGAGAGTGAGACATGAGCAAAAACAGCGCAGAGAAAAACTTTTTAATTGTGGGCATCACCGGCCGCAGTGGCAGCGGAAAAACCACGGTATCGCAGCATTATGCTGCCCTGGGCTACCCGGTGGCAGACGGGGACGTTATCTCCCGCCAGGTGGTGCTGCCGGCCAGCAAGGGCCTGGCCGAACTGGTAGAGGGTTTTGGACCAAAGATTTTGACGCCCGCGGGCGAGCTGGACCGCAAAGGCCTTGGCGCCATCGCCTTCAGCAGCCCCGAAAACAACCAAAAGCTGATTGACATCTTACACCCGCATATCATACGGGAGTTCCTGCGCCAGGACGAAGAAGCAAAACAAGCTGGCAGCCCGCTGTTTTTTGTGGACGGCGCAGTGATTGTGGGCGGGCCGTTCCAGCCGTATTGCGACAAGTTGGTGGTGCTGCTGGCAGGGGATACCTCATCGGTGGGGCGCATTACCCGGCGGGACGGCATTGCCCCCATCGAGGCGGAAAAACGCCTTGCGGCGCAGCAGCCCGAGGCGGCGTTGCGCGCAGCGGCGGATTATATCATTGAAAATGACGCAGACCTGCCGCAGCTGCTGCAAAAGGCGGACGAAGTGCTGCGGCAGCTGCTTTGCGCGGCGGGAAAGGCAGGTGAGGGCCCTGGCTGAGGAAGCACAGAAGAAACGGCGGGCCGTGCAAGTTCGCCTGTTGCTGGCAGCTGTGGCCCTGGTGCTTTTGGCAGGCGGCCTGTTTGCCTGGCGCCAGGCGCAAAACACCCTGTACCCCCGGCGCTACACCGTAGAGGTGGAACACTGGGCCGCCGAGTATGAGCTGGACCCTTTGCTGCTATATGCGTTTGTCCGCACAGAGAGCAGTTTCAACGCAAAGGCGGAGTCCAGCGCGGGGGCCCGCGGCTTGATGCAGATGACCGAGGACACCTTTGATTGGATCAAAAGCAGAATTGCCCGCACCGAGGCCGTGGTGTATGAGGACCTATACGATGCGGACACAGCCATCCGTTTTGGGGCGTGCTTTTTGTCCCTTTGCCTGCAGCGCTACCACGGGGATGTAGGCACCGCCGCCGCGGCCTACCACAGTGGGTGGACCACCGTGGACAACCTGCTGCAGGACGAACAATACAGCGCCGACGGAAAGACCTTGACGGAATTTCCCTACCGGCAGATGAACCATTATGTGAACAAAATTACCCAATGTTACCAAAAGTACCAAAAACTATATGCCTGAGCAGAAGTGCCCCGGCCAAACGCAAGAAAGGAAATAACAATGCCTAAGGAAGCAAAAAAAGAAGCCAAAACCGCCAAAAAGGCCGAGAAGCTGGCCGGCGAGATTTTGGCGCAGGCAAAGCATTTTGCAGCGGAAAAACCGGACGAGGTGAAAAAGGCACTGGCCTTTTGCGGGCCCTACAAGGCCTACCTGGACGCCAGCAAAACCGAGCGGGAGTGCGCCGCAAATACGGTGCGCATTTTGCAGAAGGCCGGGTACAAGCCTTTTGTGGCCGGCAAAAAGCTGGCGGCGGGGGACAAGGTGTACCTGTTGCACCGCGGCAAGGCTGTTATTGCCGCCACCCTGGGCAAGCAAAGCCTGGAGAAGGGTGTGCGCATGGTGATCTCACACATAGACTCTCCCCGGCTGGATTTGAAGCCCGCCCCGTTGTACGAGGCGGAAGAGCTCTCGTATTTCAAAACGCATTACTATGGCGGTGTGCGCAAGTACCAGTGGGTGGCCATCCCGCTTTCTATGCATGGGGTGGTGGTGAAAAAAGACGGTACCAGTGTAGAGATTTCCCTGGGTGAAGCCGAAGGGGACCCGGTGTTCACCATCACAGACCTGTTGCCCCACCTTTCGGCAGAGCAAAACAAGCGCAGCCTGGCCGATGGCATTCGCGGCGAAGAGCTGAACATTTTGGTGGGGGCCCTGCCCTTTGAGGAGCCGGAGGCCAAAGAGGCCGTGAAGCTGGAGACCATGCGCCTACTGCACGAGAAATACGGCATTGCCGAGCGGGACTTTGCCCGTGCCGAGATAGAGTTTGTGCCCGCCATGAAAGCCGCCGACGTTGGCTTTGACGGCAGCATGGTGGGGGCCTACGGCCAGGACGACCGGGTGTGCGCCTATACCTCGCTGATGGCGGAAACAGAGACAAAGAGTCCCGAATTCACCAGCGTTTGCGTGATGGTGGATAAGGAAGAGACGGGCTCGGACGGGAACACCGGGCTTGCGGGAGACTTCTTCTTCCATTTCCTGCAAGAGCTGTGCGAGCAGCAGAAGGCGAACTACCGCACCATGCTGGCGGCGTCGGTGTGCCTTTCGGCCGATGTGAACGCCGCGTATGACCCCACCTTCCCCGATGTGTACGAAAAGCGCAACACCTGTTTTATGAATCATGGCGCCGTGCTGACGAAGTACACCGGTGCCCGCGGGAAGGGCAGCACCTCGGATGCCTCGGCGGAGTTTATGGGCTATGTGACGCGCTTGTTCGACGATGCCGGCGTGCCGTGGCAAATAGGGGAGCTGGGCAAGGTGGACGCCGGTGGTGGCGGCACCATAGCCAAGTTTGTGGCCAACAAAAATGTGGAAGTGGTGGACATCGGCGTGCCGGTGCTTTCCATGCATTCCCCATTTGAAATCACATCCAAGCTGGATGTGTACACCCTGTACCAAGGCTTCAAGGCCTTTGTGGCGGCAAAAGAATAAAGTGTAGTAAAAAGAGGGCTCCGCCATTTGGCGGAGCCCTCTTTTTATGGGGGAAATTCAGTGCTTAGTACACAAAGGTGCAAACATAGCCGCCGGCGCTGCTGTCCCACTGGATGTCCACATAGGAGAGCTCCCAGGGGTTGAACACTTCAAAAGAGGCGCTGGTGTCGCCGTCAACATCTGTGATATAAAGCGTCCAGTCGGTGGCGTCCCAGTCTCCGCGGGACACCTGGCCCACGGCATTGTAGCTTTCGCCTGCCTCCAGAATGATGGGCAGCAAGTCAAAGTCAT
>JAJDGD010000047.1 GCA_030265505.1 Ruminococcaceae bacterium OttesenSCG-928-O06
TCCAGAACCACATGGCCTGGTACATCATGCGCCACGCCGCCGAAAACGATATCCCCGTGCAGTTCCACACCGCACTTATCGACCCCTGCATCGACTATACCGACCCCTACAGCCTTGTGAACTTTTTGCAGGACGACGTGGGCTACAATACCAAAATTGTGCTGCTGCACGCGGGCTACCCGCTGTTTACCCACGCAAAGGCCATGGCCATGGCCGCAAAACCCCTCAGCCAGAACAACGTCTACATCGATATCTCGGGCCGGGTGATGTTTGCCAACGACCCCAACGTGATTGCCCGCATGCTGCGGGACTTTTTGGACGTTCCCGCCCTGTGGGGCAAGCTGCTCTATGGCTCGGACACGCTTTTGGGCGAGCGCTTTTTGTTCACCGCCGCACACACCGCGCGCGACGCCGTATACAAAGCCACCAGCGCCATGCTGCAGGAGGGTATGGTCACCGGGGAGCTGGCCATCAAAATAGCCCGGGATATTTTGCGCAACAACGCCATCCGCCTGTACAAGCTGCCCTTGGAGATCATCTAGGCCTCAGCTTTTTGGCATCTTTGTGGCATTTGCACTTGCCTGCACGCCGGGCCCTTCCCCCACCGACAAACCCTGTATGAGAAAGCATCTGCCAAACTTGCGGTGCGGCCGCAAAACGGCAGATGCTTTTTGTGTGCCTGCCCCGCCGGTGTTTGGCGGGGCTTTCTGTTTGTATACGCGCTGCACGCTGACTTGGATGGCGGTGCCCATAGGGTGGCCGGCAGCACGGGAAACGGGGTGCCGCCCCGGCGCGAAAAAATTGTTTTGGGGGCTTTGGGGCAAAATCTCGCCTGCCTGCGCGGGGAGGATGGCGGGAGAGGCCGCGGGACTGCCAGGGGGCCTCAACTTTCCCCCATTTTGGCCGATGTAACTATTACCGGTATTGCCTGCAGGCAAGGGATTGCCTGCAGGGGATGCGCACCGGGCTTTGTTTGCTGTTTCCTTTTGGGGCGGGCTGCACATGCAGGGGGCCTTTTCAAAAGTGGGCGGCAGGCGGGGCTTTTTGTGTGCGCTTCCACGGCGGAGGCGAAAGAGGGCTGCTGCCTGCCATTTTTTGCCTTCGTCTACAACAGGGAGGTGAAATGTATTGAAGATTGAGGCCTACGACGTAACAGCGGCGGCGGCGCGTAGCTACACAAAAGTAGAGATGCAAAGCCTAAGCGCAACCATTTGGGGCGGCGGCCAGGTGCAAGAAATTGGCGAGGAAACCAGCAACGCCGGCGAAGGCGAGGCTGTTGTAATGAGCCTTTCGGACCTGGCACAGAAAATGTTGGAAGAGGCCCAGGAAAAAACCAGCCGCCTGATGAACCGCGCGCAAAGCGGGTCTGCCAGTTCCATTTGGGGCGTGCAGGGCCAACGCGCCACACCCATGACCAAAGAAGAACTGAAACTGCAGATGCTGGACGACTTGCTTTTCTCTATGACAGGCAAGCGGCTGAACCCGAAGCTGCGGCAGATTTTCAGCCCCGGCGAGAGCCCCCGCGGCCTGCAACACGGCCTTGCGGCCGGTGTGCGCGGTGCGGCGGGCGGGGAAATTCGCGCCACCACCTTCACCTATGAGAAGGAGACGATGGCCTATAACGCAAAAGGGGTCATCAAAACGGCCGACGGCAAAACCCTGAACGTGGATATAAGCCTTGCGATGAGCCGGGAATTCTCCATGTACACCAGCAGCAGCCTGCAGTTTGGCACGCCACAGGAAAGCGCGGTAGACCCTCTCGTCATCAACTACGGCGGCACGGCCGCGTCACTAAGCGGGGAGAAGTTCGCCTTCGACCTTACCATGGACGGCAACCCTGAAATGATTTCTTTTGTGGGGCCTGGCAGCGGCTTCCTCGCACTGGACAAAAACGGCGACGGTACCATAAACGACGGCAGCGAGCTTTTCGGGCCCAACACCGGTTCCGGTTTCGATGAGCTTCGCGCCTACGACAAAGACGGCAACAGCTGGATTGACGAGAACGACGATATATTCTCGAAACTCCGCGTCTGGAGCCGCGACGCAGACGGAAACGACCAGCTGTTCACCCTGCAGCAGCTGGGCATAGGCGCCATCTACCTGGGCGATGTACAGACGGATTTTGCCCTGACCGATGAGCTGAACAACGCGCATGGGTACATGCGCTCCACCAGCTTCTTCTTAAAAGAAGACGGCGGGGCGGGCACCGTGTCTCACATCGACCTGGTGGTGTAACCCCAAAACAAAAAAGCGCGCCTGGAGATTTTCCGGGCGCGCTTTTTGCGTGCGGGAACCGAAACAAGGCCGTGCGGGTGTGTGAACGGGCATCTGAAGCGAACCTGGGGCTAAGGATATGCGTAGCATGTGAGCGGAAGATGCGCGCCCTCACACCCACACAGACGAGAGAGCCGGCACACATATGGCACCGTTCGGCATTTTGTGCTATAATAATGGCGTTGTGGTATGCACACCGCCGCCACCAAAAATGCATTCGGCACGGGAGGTGCCCAAACGTGAAAATCATCCCCCTGGCCATGGCCCGCCCCGGCATGAAGCTGGCCCAGGACCTTTACCTGAACGAGGACGATACAACACCCTATTTGCGCAGGGGCTTTGCCCTTACCGAAGAGGCCATAGACCGCCTTGCCCAGCAGGGCGTGCTGCGCATTTATGTGGCCGAGGAAATAGAGGTACCGCGCCCGGCGGCAAGTTCCCCATTTTACCTTTTGCAAAACGCCCGCCACGCGGTGGACCCCCCGCCCCCCGTGGTGAAACCCCAGCTACGCAAGGACGCGCTGGAAAGCCTGGACCACGTCTTCAACGACGTGTTGATAAGCGATGCGGGCATTGTGGGCGCCGAACGGGAACTGCAGCGCGTGGCCGATGTGGTGGACCAGCTGGTGCTGGCCGTGCGGGCCAACCGCAGCACCCTGTTGAGCATACAGGATTTGAAAAGCTATGACGAATACACCTACCACCACTCTTTAAGCGTGGCGGTGCTCTCCATTGCGCTGGGCCAGGCGCTGGACATCCCCTACCGCGACCTTTTGCGCCTGGGCCAAAGTGCCATTTTGCACGACATTGGCAAAGCGGCCGTGCCGGCCGAGCTGATACAAAAGCCCGCCCGCCTGGCCGAGGCCGAGTTTGAGCAGGTAAAATCCCATGCCCGCGCGGGCTCTGCCTTTATCATCGACTCCGCCGCCGGCGACGAAGAGCAGTGGCAGGCGGTACTGTTCCACCACGAGAAGGTGGACGGCACCGGCTACCCCACTGGCATTGCCGGGGAAAGGATCCCCATCTGGAGCCGCATCATCAGTGTAGCCGACGTGTTTGACGCGCTGACCTCGGCACGGCCTTACCGCAACCCGGTACAGCCCGCCGACGCGCTGGAGTACATCATGGGCGGCATTGGCACCCATTTTGACTATGACGTGGTGTGCGCCCTGGCAAAGAAGGCCGCCCTATATCCGGTGGGCAGCCTTTTAGAGCTTTCCAACGGGCAGTACGGCCTGGTGCTGAACTGTGAAAACCCGCTGCGCCCCGTGGTGGAGATTTTGGACAGCGGCGATGTGGTGGACCTTGCCATAGACCGCCAGTATTTCTGCGTGGTGGTGCGGCGGATGATTCCCGCCGGGCAACTGGCCGCCATGTAGGCCGTTATTCCCATGCTAAAACCCCCACTTCGCGGGCGCCCGCGAAGTGGGGGTTTGTGTTTTTGCCAGTTCTGCCACCCGGTGCCGGGTTCCTTCTTCAGGAGGAACCAAATACCAGCTCTCCCTCGCTGCTTTTGTACACGCGGGAGTTTTGCCGTGTCTCGATCACATTTGTGCTGAGGGCCCCGATGCTGATTTTGGTGGGTGGATGGATGACACGGGCCGTTAATGTAGAGGTGTTCACCTCGGCCATTTTGGTCTCCAGTTCCAGCAGGCCGCTTTCCAGCTGCTCCTTCTTTTTCTCGGTCATAGGCAGCTGTATCTGCGCGCGCTTCAGCATCTGCACCCGTTCGGGCGGCACGGGGCGGCCATCGGCCACCAGGCGCTCGATATAGTTCACGTTCTTCACCAGCTCCTCGATGTGGCGGGTCACATCTTCCAGTTGGTCCACAATGCGTTTGCGCTCTTTCAAAAGGCGGGGCGTTACGCCCAGCACAATCACGGTGAGGGTGTTGAAGTCGTTGCCAATCTCTTTTGCGCGCACCGAGCCAAAGGCCGTGACGCGCCCACCGCAGATGATTCCCTTGCCGCCTTCCACCTCTACGTCGCCCTCACACTCCACCTGGCAGTTGATGATGGAATTGGCGATGATCTTCTCTGCTGCGCGGATGTTGCAGTTCTCAATGAATCCGGCTTTCAGGGTATGTTCCGTCTCAAGCAAAGCGCGGCCCGTACCGTTGATGCCTTTTTCTATGATGATGTCGCCCCCGGCCTTCACCACTACGGCGCCGGCCTGGCCCCGCAGGGTAACGGTGCCCCCGGCGTGTATCTCAAAGCCGTCCAGCATATCGCCGTTCACCTGCACATCGCCCGAAAAGGTGATGTTGCCGGTGTCATAATCCACATTCTGTACGCGGTATACCGTGTCTATTACAAAGCGGCCGTCGCGGAACACAAGGTTGCCCGCCACGGCGGCTTCCGCCCGCAGGCCGTCTTCAGAGACGCGGATGTTCTCTCCCACCGGGGGCAGGGCCTTCACGCCCTGGTGCGCCTTGATGGGCTTGCCCAGCACATTGGCGCCGTCCACCCCTTCGGTGGGAAGGGTGCCTTCACAAATCAGCGTTCCCTCGCGCACGTCGCGCACAAGGCCCAGCTCCTTATAGTCCACGGTGCCGTCGTCCCGCTCGGTGTACGAGGCACTTACCTCCCGGGGGAACAGTTCGGTCACAGTGCCGTCCACACCGTCTTGTGCGGGGGTGCCTGTGGCCACCTGCACCGCCTGGCCGTACAGGGGGGTGGTAAGCTCGCGTATGGCATTGTCGTCTATGCCATGCACCACGCCCTTTTTCTGCAGTGCGGCGCGTATGTCCTCCTCCTGTATGCCGCGGCCCTCACCCTGCGGCGCCTCTACCAGCACCTGGCAGTGCATGTAGCCGGTGTCGCACGTCACCTGCACCACGGCGTCGCGGCTCTCCACTTGGGGGGCGGCATCCGGGGCAGGTGTCTCTTCGGTGGCGGGGGCTGCATCGGCAAAGGCGGCCTGGGTCTGCATGGTGCTGCCTTCCTCTTGCGGCATACGGTTTCACCTCCTGGTGGCATGGTTTGCCGGGGCTGCGCCCGGTGTAGTATTTTGGCCGGCCAAGAAAACCAGGCCGGCCCAAAAGTGCTGTGGTTAAAATTTCAGCTCTGCCCGCTTGGGGCTGCGGATGGTCATGGAGAAATCCTCGGCGCTAAACAGCAGCGTGCGCCCGAAGTTCGAGCCCGTGTCCTCGGCCACAATGGGGATGCGCAACCGCTGTAGTGTGGCCTTCACCGCCTGCACGTTCCGCTCGCCAATATTGGCGATGGAGGCATTGGAGGAAGAGGCAAACATCTGGGCGCCCCCGGCAATTTTCGCCTTCAGGTTCACCGGGCGGGCCCCCAAGGCCTGCATCTTCACCATCAGCATGGGAATGGCGGTATCGGCAAATTTCATGGGGGTATTGTTGCCCGGTATCTGGCCCGACTTTGGCAAAAGAACATGGGAAAGCCCCGCCACCCGCACCGTTTGGTCGTACAGGCAAATGCCCACACACGAGCCAAGCGCGTAGGTGACCAATACATCGGGCGGGCGCGCCACATTTAAATCGGATATACCAATGGTAATGTTGCTCATAACCCGGCTCCCAGCTTCTCCAGTATTTTTTCCAGCGAATCTACATCTGGAATCAGCAGGATATTGCTGGCTTCGTCCTTGTTTCCGCTGCCGCCGTCAAATTCGTCTTCAATGAAAATCACCTGGTCACTAATATTCGCAAAATGGATGGCCGGTACGCTGAGGATGGAGCCAATCATGTCGATGGTGATGTCGGGCGGGGAAATCTCGATGGCAAGCCCGGTAATCTGGCTGATGGCGTTCACATAAGAGCCGGCCATGATGTTGCCGATCTCCTGCATAGCAGACAGGCTCATCTCGTCCACCTCGGTAAAGCTGGCAAAGCTTTGGCCCAACAGGCTGTTCAGCACCATGTGGGCAAACTCTTCCTTCATCAAAAACATCATCATGCCCGAAACGTCGCGATGCAAGGTAAGCATCATGCCCACCATCAGCGTCTCGGGCCCGCCCAGGCTCTCGGTAACGGCCTGGTAGTCCAAAAAGCTGACGCGAGGCACTTCTATATTGATGGGGCGCTGCAGCATGGAGGCAAGGGACGTGGCCGCGTTGCCTGTGCCTATGTTGGCAATCTCCCGCAGAATGTCCACATGCATGTTGTTCAGCTCGCCATAGTCGTACAAAGCCATAAAATGCCTCCCATCGTAATGTTACACGAGGTACCCGGCCCGCTTAGCGCAGGTTGTTCAGCTCCTCGGCAATTTGGTCTGCCGTTTGCAGCACCCTGCTGCTGATTTGATAGGCCCGCTGGTAGGTGATGATATTGACGAACTCATTCTGCAGGGTGGTGCCGGAGAATTCCAGCGCGCCCTGAATCACCTCCAGGGGTTTCACTGTTTGCCCCGGGATGGCCAGCTGGGCCTCGCCCGAGTTGGCGCTTACCGTGTAGCGGGCGTTGTTTTCCGGGTTTAAGCCCCACTGGTTGGGGAAGGTGTACACGCCAAGGCGGTCTGCCAGGCCGTCGGTGGTGAAGCTGCCGTCGGGCAACTGCTCCAGCGTGATGCGGTTGCCCGCACGGTCCAGCACATAGGCGCCGTCGTTGGTAACCAGCGTGGGCACGCCGTTCTCTACCGAAAGGTCGAACGCGCCGTTGCGAGTATACTCTATGGTGCCGTTGTTGTCCACCTGGAAGAAGCCGTCGCCCACAATGGCAAAGTCCAGCGTGTACATGGTTTGGTCCAGCCCGGCCTGACCCATCAGTTGGTCAATTTTTTCCTGCTTCACGCCGTGGCCCACCAGATGGTTGCCCTCTACGTTGGTGTTGATGCGGTTGTACAGAAGGTCTTGAAACACCGCGCGCCGGGCCTTATAGCCCGTGGTTTGCACGTTGGCGATGTTGTGGGCCGTAACGTTCATGCCGTTTTGGTAGGCACGCATGCCCGCGGCGCCGGTGTAAAAAGCGATCATACTCATAGTTTTCCCTCCGTGGGCGGCGGCCGGTTTGCGCTCTGGAAACGGCGGTCAAAAACCTGCTGCACACACGCCCGAATAGACTATACAATTATACCACAATTCGCTATAATGCGGCAATATTTACGGCCTTTGCGTAGGTGGCGTCTATAAACTGCAGCGCCTGGCTGGCCGAAGAAAAATTGCGCTGGGCAATGATCATAGCGGTCAACTCGTCGGTAAGGTTCACGTTGCTATTTTCGTACGCGCCCTGCACAATGCCCGGCTGGCCCGCCGGCTGGGTGGCGGTGGCGGTGTACATGGTGTTGCGGGCCTGCTCCACAACGGCGTCCTCGGTGGGCTCGGTAATAGCTAGCTGGCCAATGGCCGCACCGGTTACCGAGTTTGTGATGGCACCGGTGGCCGAGACGTTGATGTCACTGGTGGTTACCTGAATGGGCGCGCCGTTTGCACCCAGCACACGCCCCTCGCCCGGCAGCATCAAAAAGCCCTCGTCGTCCAAGTCAAACTGGCCGTTGCGGGTAAGGTACACGGTGCCGTCGGCCCCTTGCACATTGAAAAACCCGTAGCCGGTAATGGCAAGGTCGAACGGGCGGCCGGTCTCCATAATGCCGCCCTCTGTCCAGATATCGGCCACCTCGTCCACAATACGGGTGGACTCCCCCGTACCGATATAGGCGCTGTTGCCGGGCTCCAGCCGGGCCAAAAGCGCCTGCTGGAAGGTGGTGGACACCAGACGGTTTGTTTTGTAGCCGGGGGTTTGCGCGTTGGCCAGGTTGTTGGCCACCACGTTCAAATGGCGCTGCTGCATCAGCATACCGGACGCCGCGCTGTAAAAACCCTGTAGCATGGTAGTGTTCCTTTCCTTGTGCCGGCCGCTTTGCCCGGCGGGTGGGGTGTGGCATTAGCCTGCCATATAGGCCGTGATCCTCTGTTTCATCTTCAAAATGGCCTTGGAGTGGGTTTGCGACACGCGAGACTCGGACACGCCCATCACCTTGGCAATCTCGTGCAGCTTCAGGTGCTCGTAGTAGTACAGCGTCACCACCAGCCGCTCTTTTTCGGTAAGCGCCTCAATGGCCTCTACCAGCTGCTGGCGCAACTCGCTCTGCATCAGGCCCTTCTCGGGCATGTCGTCCCCGTCGCCGGTAAGGCTGGCGGGCTCGGCCGCGCCGGGCATGGCCCCGGCAAGCAGTTCCTCAAAGCTTAAAATGGCGCCGGTGTTCATTTCGGCCAAATGCTTTTGGATGGCCGCGGGCTCTACACCCATATACTCTGCCAGTTCCTTGTTGCTGGGCTCGCGCATCAACTGGGTGGAAAGCGCGTTGTACGCCTCGCTCACCTCGCGGGCAGTGCGGCGCACCCGGCGGGGCACCCAGTCCTGCTTGCGCACAAAGTCTATGTTGGCGTTGCGCACGCGCATGTAGGCGTAGTTTTCAAACTTCATGCCCTTTTCGGGGGTGTATTTGTCCAGACAGTCCATAATGGTAAGCACACCCTCGTTCACGATGTCCTCCACCTGGGCAAAGCTGCCGGTGATGCCCCGCATCTGCACAGCCACGCTTTTGGCAATATAGCTGTAATGCATCACCAGCATGTTGCGTAATTCGGCATCTCCCGTCTGCTGGTACTGCGCCAGCAGCTCGGCGGGGTTTTCCAGTTTGTATCTTGCATCGGGCTCTGCCACGGCACAGCACCTCCTTTCGGGGCTTTGGGCGTTTTTAGCCGGTAATGGATATGTTCCCCAGCGCCTGGATCTGGATGTCGGGGCTGATCTCGTTGAAGCTGAGCACCGTTACCCGCGGGTAGAACTGGTCTATCAGTTTTTTAAAGTACAGCCGCACAATGGGGCTTGTAAGCACAATGATGGTTTGCACAAGGCCGCTTACGGCTTCCATCTGCTGGTTGGTGGCCGTTACGATGGACTGGATGATGTCCGGTTCCAGCGCAAGGTAGCTGCCGCCTTCCATCTTTTTCACGGCATTCATGATGGTGTTCTCTATGGCGGCGTCCAGCGTGATGACCTTCAGCTGGCCGGCCTCGGCAAAGCGGTGGGAGATGGTGCGCCGCAGCGCCTGGCGCACATATTCGGTCAGCATATCGGGGTCCTTCACGGCGGCGCCGTAGTCTCCCAGCGTCTCCAAAATGGTCTCGAGGTCCCGTATGGGCACGCCCTCGCGCAGCAGGTTGCCCAGCACTTTCTGCAAATCGCTCACGCTCAAAACGGCGGGCACAATGTCGTCCACAATGGTCTCGTTGGTTTTGCGCAAATTGGCCAGCATAGTGTTCACTTCCTGGCGGGTCAAAAGCTCGTGCGCGTGCTGGCGTATCACCTCGGCCAAATGGGTAATGATAACGGAGGTGGGGTCTATCAGGGTGTAACCCGCAAGCTCTGCGCGGGGGCGCTTGTCCTCGCTGATCCACTTACCCGGGATGCCGAAGGCGGGCTCCACGGCGTCTATGCCGTCTATCTCCTCGGCAGTATCGCCGGGGGCCAGGGCCAGGTAATGGTCCACCAGCACGTCGCCCATGGCAACTTGTTCGCCCTTCAGGCGGATGGTGTACTGGTTGGGGTTCAGCTGGCCGGAGTCCTTCAGCCGCACCGAGGGGATGACCATGCCCATCTCTTGGGCAAACTGTTTGCGGAACATCACCACCCTGTCTACAAAGCTGCCGCCGCTCATCTCATCCACCAAGGGTAGCAGGCTGTAGCCGAACTCCATCTCCACCGGTTCCACATTCAAAAGGCCGTACACATTCTCGATGTTGCGGTAGTAGGCGGTCTCGCTGGTCACCTCCTCTATGGGGGCGTCCAGGGGCGGGCCCTCGGCCGGCAGGGGCGCTACGGTGCGGCGGCGCAGCATCAGTATGCCCAGGGCGATAAGCGTGGCGCTGGTAAGCAGCACCGGGATGACAGGGAAATCGATGAAAATCAAAAGCAGCATCACGCCGCCCGAAATGATGAGGGCCAGCGGCTGGCTGACAAACTGTTTTGCCACGGCAGAGGAGAGGGCTTCGTCGTTGGAGGAACGGGTAACGATCATACCGGTGGCCACAGAGATAAGCAGAGAGGGGATCTGGCTTAGCAGGCCGTTGCCGATGGAGGCCGTGCCGTAGATGTCCAAAATCGTGTTGAAGTCTCCCTGCCCGGCGATGAAGCCCATCACCACGCCACCAATCAGGTTGATGAAGGTGATGACGATGGAGATGATGGCGTCGCCCTTCACAAACTTGGTGGCACCGTCCATGCTGCCAAAAAAGTCTGCCTCGTTTTGTATCTTTTGGCGGCGGGAACGGGCCTCGGGCTCGTCTATCAGCCCGCTGTTCAAATCCGCGTCTATGGCCATCTGCTTGCCGGGCATGGCGTCTAGTGTGAAGCGGGCGCTCACCTCGGCCACGCGCTCGCTGCCTTTGGTAATAACGATGTACTGCGAAAGCACGATGATGAGGAAGATGACGATACCAATGATGGGGTTGCCTTGGATAACGAACTGCCCGAAGGCGCGTATCACCGCCCCGGCCGAGCCCTCGGCAAACAAAATGCGCCGGGTTGCCG
>JAJDGD010000048.1 GCA_030265505.1 Ruminococcaceae bacterium OttesenSCG-928-O06
AAGGTGTCGGTAAGGGCAATGCCGGCCTTCTCGTCAAAAATGGAGGTGCGTGCGTCGCCAATAAAGTCGCTGGACACCACCATCTCGTCGGTGTAGCCCAAAATGCCCTTCATCTCGCCTTCGCTGGCCTTTTTCACCGCGGCGCATATCTCTTCGTAGCTGGCGGGTTTTGCCAGGTTTACCGTCAGGTCCACCACGCTTACGTCCAGTGTGGGCACACGGAAGGACATGCCCGTCAACTTGCCGTTCAACTCCGGTATCACCTTGCCCACGGCTTTTGCCGCGCCGGTGGACGAGGGAATGATGTTGTAGGAGGCCGCGCGGCCGCCGCGCCAATCCTTTTTCGAGGGGCCGTCTACCGTAAGCTGGGTGGCCGTGGCGGAGTGCACCGTCGTCATCAGGCCGTCCACAATGCCGAAGTTGTCGTGTATCACCTTGGCAAGGGGGGCCAGGCAGTTGGTGGTGCAAGAGGCGTTGGAGACAAAGTCCATATCCGGGGTGTACTTGTCCAGGTTCACCCCACACACAAACATTGGGGTGTCGTCCTTGGACGGGCCGGTGTACACCACTTTTTTCGCGCCGGCATCCAGGTGGCCCTGGGCTTTGTCCTTCGCGTGGAAAATGCCCGTGGCGTCCACCACATACTCTGCGCCCACGCTGCCCCAAGGAATGTCCTTCGGCTCTTTTTCGGCAAAGAACTTCACGGTTTTCCCGTTCACCACAACGGCGTTATCGGTGTGCTGGATGTCCCCGTCGTACCGGCCGTGGATGGTGTCGTACCGCAGCATGTAGGCACAGTAATCCGGCGACATGAAGGGGTCATTGATGCCCACGAACTCGATGTCGGGGTTTTGCAGCCCCGCACGGAACACCAGCCGCCCGATGCGGCCAAAGCCGTTGATGCCAATTTTGATGCCCATATGGTTCTACCTCCTTTATTCAAAACAGGGCCGGCCCGGGGTAAGGGGGCCGTCCAGTTTCTGTGGCTGTGCGTTTATTGTACTCCAAAAACCCAAAAATCACAAGCAAGTGGCCTCTTTTTTGCTGCTCTGAACCAAATATGGGCCTTTCTCCTCGCAAAACTCTGCGAAGGCTGTCGCACGCGCGGGAAATGGTTGGTGCACAAAATAACAGTCTGTGCTATAATAATGTATCAATCGAGACAAACCAATGCGCCCCTTTCCTATTCTGTGGGTGCGGAAGAGAGCCTCTATGAACTCTGGTTTTTTTCAGCCGTTTGAAGATGTGGCGTACCCCTGCTTTTTGCTGGAGGAAGACCGGCTTTATATGAATGATGCCGCAAAAAACACGGGCGAACCCTTGTGTGACGAGCAGTTCATGAAGCGTTACCTCTCCTCCGCCATGCAGCAGGGAACGGAAGATATGCAAGGCCGCCCGCATACCCTGCCCCTGGTAAGCCGCACGGCCTGTACATACAGCCTTACGCTGGTGCCCACCGCCCACGGCCTGCTGGCGGTGGCCCTGCAGGAAAGCCCGCCGCCCGTCAATGCCTTCAGCATGCATGTGCGCGAGCTGCTTACCAATATATTTGCCGCGCTGCCGCTGCTATCCTCCCGGCTGGAGGATATGGACACACGCTATGTGGAGCAAGTGCAGCTGAACGCCTATCACATTTTGCGGCTGGCCAACAACATGGAGAATGTTACCGCCGCCGAAAAAAGCGCCTTTTTGCCCCAGGTGGTGGACCTTTCCCAGCTGCTAAGCTCTTTGTGCTATTGTGCCGACGCCGTGTGCCGCGAGCACGGCGTGCCCATATGCTGCACAGTACCCGACAGCCCCGTGCCCGTGTATGCCGACGAAAAACTGCTGAGCGCCGCGTTTTTAAACCTGTTGTGCAACAGCCTGCAATACACGCGCGACGGCAACCGCATTACCGTGCAGCTTCGCATTGTGAAAGAGCGCGCGGTGGTTACCGTGCAGGACGAGGGCCTTGGCATCAAGCCGGAACACCTGGGCCGCATTTTCGAGCCGTACTTTTCGGTGGACCCTTACGGCGACACCCACATGCAGCCGGGCATGGGCCTGGGGCTAAGTGTGGCGCGCGAAACCGTGCGCAGCCTTGGGGGCACCATCTCTGCCGAGAGCAAGTTCGGCGAGGGCACCAGTTTCTACATTGGCCTGCCCCTGGCCACGGGCCAGGCCACCCTGCTCAGCAGCGGCTCTGCCGATTATCTGATGAACCGGTACTCCCCGGTGTATGTACAGTTGTGCGGCTATTGCCGGCTGCCCGGCCTGTAGGACCTGCCGCGGGCGTTTTTTACAGGGCAAAAAAGTCTTGCATTCCGCCGGCAATGATGGTATCATAATGATTGCTGTTGCCAAAGACCCAAAAACAAAAGGAGGTGGAATGATGCCTAACATCAAATCCCAGAAAGACCGGGTGCGGCTTTCCGCAAAGCAAACAGCCCGCAACAAGGCCGCCAAAAGTGCGCTGCGTACCGCCGTAAAGAAGGCAAACGCCTCCATTGAAGCGGGCGCCGAGAACAAGGACGCCCTGGTAAATGCAGCCACCGTGGCCCTGAGCAAGGCCGGCGGCAAAGGCCTGGTGCACAAAAACACCGCCAGCCGCAAGGTAAGCCGCATGATGAAAAAAGCCAACGCACAGCCCCAATAAATACATAGCAAAAGCGCCGTCCCCTTTCGGGACGGCGCTTTTTGTATGCGCCAGGCGGCGAGAATTCTTTTGGGGTGTGTTTTCAAACGCCATGCCAGTTCGCTGCCACCAGGCATACGGGGCGCTTGTCGCCGCTGGCGTTTTCTTTAAGGCACCTTTGCCTAGCCCTCCGCGGGGGGCGGCGCGGCCTTGCGGCGGCAGTAAGCCGCCATGGAGTGCCCCGGCTCTTCGGTCACTTCCCGGCCCAAAAAGGGCGGGGGCACAAAGGCGTTCGCCTCCTCTATGCTGTCAAACTCCACCTCTGCATAGTAAAAAGCCGTGGGCTGCCCCTCGTCCACCAGGCTGCACTCCAGGTGATAGCCGTCCGGCAGAGCATAGTACCGCAGCAGTTTGTTGGCCGCCGGGGCCGCCAAAAGGCCCAACAGCGCCTCGTACTGTTCCTCGTCCATGTCCACCTCCACCTCGGCGCGGGCCAGCGTGCCCTGCCCTTTCACCGTAAGGCGCCAGGTGGTATAGCTTTTTTCGCCGGCATGCAGGGTGGCCTTGCGCACTCGCACGGTCACCGGCTCAAAGGCAAGGTAGCCCTGCTGTATCTCCACTTCGCTGGCCACCGGCAAATCGGGAAAGCCGTCCATCAGCCACTTGCGCTCTATCTCCACATGCTCCATGCGGCATCTCCTTTGTAAAAACGGCGCTTCGCCGCGTCACTGTATCCCAAACAGGCGCTTGCCATTCTGCAGCGTCATGGCAAGCAGGGCTTCCGTCGTCTGGCCGCGCACTTCGGCCAGCTTGGCGGCGGTATATTTTATCATCGCACTGTTGCTCTTTTTTCCACGGTATGGCTCTGGCGCCATATAGGGGCAATCGGTCTCTACCAGCAGGTAGTCGTCCGGCACGGCGGCGGCGGCCACCAGCGGCCTGTGGGCGTTCTTGAAGGTGACCGGCCCCCCAAACCCGATGTACATGCCCTGGGCGCACAGCCATTTTGCATCCTCGGCAGAGCCGGAGTAGGCGTGCAGCACCCCTTTGGGCTTGTATTTTTTCAGTAGGGCATAGGTCTCGGCGTGGGCCTCGCGGTCGTGCACAATCACAGGCAAGTCCCGCTCCAGCGCCATGCGTATCTGCGCTTCGAACAGCGCCAACTGGGCGTCCTCCGGCACCGGCCAGTGGTGGTCCAGCCCCACCTCCCCCACGGCCTTCACCTTGGGAAGGTCATACAAGGGGTCAATGGCCGCAAGCTCGGCCTTCCAGTCCCCTCCAAAGCGCACCGCGGTAGACGCGTCCTCCTGGATGAGGCTTTGCGGGTGGATGCCCGCCGCGCTGTACATCCAGTCGTAGTTTTCCGCCAGGGCCAGGCTCTCCATGCTGGAGGCAAAATCCGTGCCGCAGTCCATCACCAGGGCCACACCTTGGGCGGGCAGGCCCTGTAGCAAGGCCTGGCGGGTTTGGTTGAACGCCCGGGCGGTGTAATGGGCATGGGTGTCAAAAATCAGGCGCTGCATGGCGTCTCCTTTGGCAGTTGTGCGGGATGGCGCTCTTTTCCCGGTGGCTTTCCACACAAAAACGGCAGATGTATCGCACCTGGCAGGGCCCCGGCCGGGCGGCACAGGGGTAGCCCACTTATGTGGCAAGGGCATTTGTATGGAACAAGGTGGGCAGGGCCCACCCGCCCACATGCGAAGGCAGGTCCATCCCGGTTCTGCTTACCAGGGTTTTGTGTGTACCAGTATACCATATCTGTGGCGCAAAACAAAAGCCGGGCGGTATGGGCCGCCCGGCGGGGTATTGGGGTGAGTTTCTTCGGTTTTGCGCAAAAATCAGCGCACCCGGCTGCCGGGGGCCACACCCGGCGGCAGGAAAATCACCTGGGCTTCGCCGTTCGGGCCGTCGGCGGCCAGCAGCATACCCTGGCTCTCTATGCCGCGCATCTTGGCGGGTTTCAGGTTGGCCACCAGCACAATGGTTTTGCCCACCAGGTCCTCGGGGGCATACCACGGCGCAATGCCGCTTACGATGGTACGCTCTCCCTCGCCGTCGAACACCGTCAATTTCAGCAACTTGTCGGCCTTCTCCACCTTTTCGCAGGCGCGTATCTCTGCCGCCACAAGCTGGATTTTCATAAAGTCCTCGTAGGCCAAAAGCGGTGGCGCCTCTTCCGTTTTGGGCGGGGCGCAGGGTTTGTCCTGCACGGGGGGCTCCTCCGGTGCGGCCGGGGCCGGGCCGGCTTCGGCCAAAATCTCCTCCAGCAGCTTTTCGGCGTCCAGCCGCGCAAACAAGGGGTTCGGCTGGCCGGGCACAAAGGTGGGTGCCGCGCCAAATGTGGCGATGCTGCCAAGGCTCTGCCATTCTTCCGGGCAGTTCAGCTGCGCAAAAATACGCACCGAGGTGCCGGGCAAAAACGGCGCCAGCAGCACACCCAAAAAGCGGATGGCTTCAAGCAGGTTTGCCAGCACCGAGGCCAGGCGCGGCGCTTCGGCCTCCTCTTTGCCCAAAAGCCAGGGGGCGGTCTCGTCTATATACTTGTTGGCCCGCTTGGCAAGGCCCATCACCGCCTCCAGCGCGTCCGCACAACGGAAGGCCTCCAGCTTTTCCACCATCTGGTCCCGGGCAGCCACGGCGGCGGCGGCCAGCTCCTCATCTATCGCCTGGGCGCTGCGGGCTGCCGGCAGGGTGCCGGCAAAGTACTTCTGCGTCATGGCAATGGTACGGTTCACCAAGTTGCCCAGGGTGTTGGCAAGGTCGGCGTTGTAGCGTTCAAACACCCGCTCATAGGTGATGGTGCCGTCCTGGGCGTAGGGCATCTCGGCCAACAGGTAGTACCGCACGCCGTCCACGCCGATGCGTTCGGCCAAATCGTCGGCGTAAATCACGTTGCCGCGGCTTTTACTCATCTTGTCCTCGCCGCTAAGCAGCCAGGGGTGGCCAAACACGCTTTTGGGCAGCGGCTCGCCCAGGGCCATTAGCAAAATGGGCCAGTAGATGGTGTGGAAGCGCAAAATATCCTTGCCGATGACATGTACTTCGGCCGGCCAGTACTTTTGGTAAAGGGGGCCGGGGTTGCCCGGCTGGTAACCCAGCGCGGTGATGTAGTTCGACAGCGCATCGATCCACACATAGATCACATGCCCATCGTCAAAGGGCACGGGCACCCCCCACTTGAAAGAGGAGCGGGATACGCATAAATCTTGCAGCCCCGGTTTGATAAAATTGTTGATCATTTCTTTTTTACGGCTTTCCGGAAAAATGAACTCCGGGTTCTGTTCAATGTGGTCCTCCAGCTGCTTTTGATACTTCGACAGCTTGAAAAAGTACGCCTCTTCGCTGGCCCACTCCACTGGGCGGCCGCACTCGGGGCATTTGCCGTCTTCTACCTGGCTGTCGGTAAAAAAGCTCTCGTCCGGCACGCAGTACCAGCCCTCGTACTTCGTCTTGTATATGTCCCCCTGGTCATACAGCTTTTGGAAAATCATCTGTACAGCTTTTTCATGGTAATCATCTGTTGTGCGTATAAATTTGTCATAACTGGTATTTAATGCGTCGCAAATGCCCCGCACCTGGCCGGCCACCATATCTACATAGGCCTTGGGCTCCATCCCGGCCTTGGCGGCATCTTCTTCAATTTTCTGGCCGTGCTCATCGGTTCCGGTAAGGAAAAACACATCCCGGCCCTGCATGCGCTTCAGCCTAGCCACTGCGTCGGTGAACACCACCTCGTAACTATTGCCAATGTGCGGCTTCTTCGAGGTGTAGGCAATGGCCGTTGTGATATAGTATTTTTGCTTGTCCATCTGGTTGCTCCTTTCGCGCCGGGGCACGTTTGTTAATATAAAAAATCTCGTCCCTGTGGGGAAACCCCCAAGGACGAGAGCGCGATGCTTCGTGGTACCACCTTGTTTCGCCCTGCCCTTGCAGGCAAGGCCTTCATCGCTGCCGTGGCAGCGGGCACTGTAACGGGTGCGCCCGTCGCAGGCTTGGCACTTGCCTTACCTGCGCGGCTCAGGGGCCATCTTCTGCCGGGTTTGGTTGCCTTTTTCCACCACCCAAAGGCTCTCTACAAAAACCTTGCCCAGCTTACTCTTCCCTTCGTTGCCATTTTGCTATGTGAATCCTATTATACACACCTCGGCTCTAATGTCAAGTCTTGGCGGGTTCATCAATAAAAAAGCATTTATACCAAACAAGAAATGTGAATACCGTCCATATTTTGCGCGCATTGGAGGCCACACCCTTCTGGTGGTCGTCCAGCAGGCGCAGCAGCTTTTCCCGCTCAAAAAACTCGGCGGCATAGTCGCTGGCAAAATACTCCCGCACCATGGCGGCATACTTTTCCTGCCGCAGCCACTGGCGTATCGGCACGGGGAAGCCCTTTTTGGGACGGCTGGCCCATTCATCGGGCAGGGTTTTGCCCGCCGCACGGCGAAAGGCCACCTTATTCTCTACCCCCTGGATATTGTACCGCGCGGGAATGCGGGCGGCCAGGTCCATCACTTCCCTGTCCAGGTACGGTACGCGCAGCTCCAGCGAATGGGCCATGCACATCTTGTCGGCCTTCAGCAGGATGTCCCCCGGCAACCACAGGTGCAAGTCGAGGTACTGTTTTTTGCTCACCTCGGGTTTTGCGGTCACCCGCCGGTAGTAGGGCGCTGCCAGGGCCAGAGGTGCCGGGCCGCCACGGTAGGCCGGTTGTAACAGGGCTTCGGCCTCTTTTTCGGGAAACACGTTTGCCTGGCCAATAAACCAGCTTTCGGGGCGCTCGGCGCTTTTTAGTAGAAAGTTGCGCCCTTTGAAGGCGGGCAACGCCGCCGCAATGCTGCCCAGCACCCGGCGCACACCGCGCGGCAGTTTTTTGAAGCGCGCCATGGCCGGGGTGTCGGCATACAGCTCGTACCCGGCAAAAATCTCATCGGCGCCCTCGCCGCTCAGCACCACCGTCACCTGCTCTTTGGCCAGCTTCGCCAAAAACCACAGCGGCACGCTGGACGGGTTCGACTGCGGCTGGTCCATATGGTACTGGATGTCCGGGAAGGCGGCGAAGCATTCGTCGGCGGTAATATGCTTCGTATAGTTTTTCACCCCCAGCTTTTCGCTCAGGCTGGCGGCGTAAGACGTCTCGTCAAACTTGTCGGGCGCCTCCTCGTTTTGGGCAAAGCCCACCGAGAAGCTGTTCTCGGGCAAAAGGCAGGCGGTGATGTAGCTGGAGTCCACTCCGCCGGACAAAAACGCCCCCACCGGCACGTCGCTAATGCGGTGGGCCGCCACGCTCTCGTGCACGGCGGCGTCAATCAAATCGCTGCTTTCTTCAAAGGAAAGGCTCTCGTCCGGCGCAAAATCCACATCATAATAGCACTCGGTATGCATTTCGCCGTGCTGCCACACGCAGTAATGCCCCTGCGGCAGGCAGGTAACACCCTTAAAAAACGTGGCGTCCCCGGCAGCGTACTGGAAGGTAAGGTAAGGCCGCAGGGCGTCGGGGTTCAGCTCTTTCACAAAGGCAGGATGGTCGAGAAAACTCTTGATCTCGCTGCCGAAGATGAGCCCGCCGTCTGAAAGGCGGCCATAGTAGAAGGGCTTGATACCGAAGGGGTCCCGCGCGGCCAGCATGATTTGGGTTTTTATGTCCCACACCACAAAGCTGAACATGCCACGCAGCTTTGCCGCAAGGCCCTCGCCCCACTCCTCGTACCCGTGCACAATCACCTCGGTGTCCGTCCCGCTGCAAAACACATGCCCCGCGGCCTGCAACTGCTCGCGCAGCGCCATGAAGTTGTACACTTCCCCGTTGAACACCACCACCACGGTGCCGTCCTCGTTGAACATGGGCTGGGCCGCTGCGGCACTCAGGTCGATGATAGACAGGCGGCGGAAACCAAGGGCCATCACCTCGTCGGCATATTGGCCCTCCATGTCCGGCCCGCGGTGCACAATGCGCTCCATCATGGGCACCAGTATTCGCTTTTTCTCCTCTGCCGGCTGGCCGCCGGTGAAGCCCACAATCCCGCACATAGGTTTCTCTCTTTTGTAGTATTGTTGGGATATATTACTATTTGTAATCTTTGTTTCGCCCTTATTTCCAATGGAATCACCGTAAAGAAAATGCGTCTGCCCCCTCGCCGCACCCGTGGCGGCACCTTCCCCCGCTGCTTCCGGTCTCCATCTCCCCACAGTCGATATTTCCCGGACATTGGGCAAATCTGCTTTGCTGCGCAAAGCCAGATTTGACGCATAGCGCCCCTCGGCGCTTCTTTGGATCTTTCTTGGCGTACAAGAAAAATCTCTGCGTCCCTTGCTCTTTCTCCTGCCGGTGCTTAGCGACGGATATTCTTCTCCTTCGCGTGCAACAGCACATCCTTAGCCCTAGGCTCAGTCGAAGAACACCCGCCGCTCTCCCCGGCGAAGGAAACCCTGTGCAGGCACTATCTGGCGTTCCCCCCGCCCCGCCCTTACACCGGCGGCCAGGCAAAACCCACCGGGGTTTTGCCACAGGCGGCAATGGCGGCTTCGGCCAGCACGTCCATGCTGTCCAGGTATCGCTCGTCCAAAAGGCCGTCTTTTTTCAGCAGGGAAAGCTCGGTGCAGCCCAGTATCAGCCGCTGGCACCCGGCGCTAAAAAGCTCCTCGGCCGCCCGGTGGAAGGCGGCCATTTCGGGCGGGCGCCCGCCTTTTATGTCCCGGTAAATCACCTGCATCACGTCCGCTTGGCCCGCCGCGCCTGGCACTTCACAGGCAAGGTGTTTTGCCATACATACATGCTGGTAGGTGTCGGTGCAAATGGTGCCGTCGGTGGCCAAAATGCCCACCTTGCCGCAGCCCAGCGCGGCGGCTTTTTCCACCGTAAGCTCCACCATATTCAGCACCGGGATGGGAATCACCTCGTGCAGGCGGGTGAAAAAATAGTGGGCTGTGTTGCAGGGTATGGCAATCACCTCGGCCCCAAAAGTGACAAGGCGGTGGGCTTCACTCTCCATGATGCCGAAGGGGTCCTCGTTGCTTTGCCCTGTGATATAGGCCGTGCGGTCCGGCGTGGTGGCTTTGCTGGAAATCACCATGTCGATGTGGTCCTGGTCGCGTTCGGCCTTGGTATGGGCAATCACCAGCTCGTAAAAATAGGCGGTGGCCATGGGGCCAAGGCCGCCCAGTATGCCCAAAACCTTGCTTTTCTCAATACTCATTGTATTATCTCTCTGGTTTATCGCAGTATGTAGCATATTTTTTGTGATAGCGGCGGTAGTGCTCCCACAGATACAGGCGACGCAGGGGGTTGTGGCGCAAGTCGTAGGCATAGCCCAGGGCGGTGGTGTCCTTACCGGCGGCGGCAATGGCACGGGCTTTTTCCACCAGGGCGGCATCGGCCGTGTATTCCCACACAATGCTGTTGGGGATGGAGTGCCAGTAGCTCTCCCCCTCGTACAGCAGCGGGGGGCCAAGGTCCTCCTTCAGCACACGGTCCTTCACCACATAGCGGGCGATGTTCAGCCCTGCACCGGTTACATAGTAATTGCTGCGCCCCTGCCGCAGGTTAATCTCAAACAATTTATACGCCCCGTCCCGTGGGTCGTACTTGATGTCGAAGTTGGCATAGCCGGTATAGCCGATGTCCTCAAGGAAGGCCTTCACGCTTTCCATCAGGGGGCCATTATACTCCGTCAAAATGGCGGCATGGTTACCCAGGGCCCGGGGGGTGTGCTCCTCCAACAATACGTTGCCCAGGCACATCATCTTCACGCGGGCGTTGCGGTCACAATAGGCGGTAAGCACCCGCATGCCGTCGTCGGCGCCGGGCACAAGGTCCTGCACCACCAGGCTGTCTGCATAGCCCGAGGCAAAAATGCGCCGGGCTATGCCCTCGGCTTCTGCGGCGTTCTGTGCCACATACACTTTCTTCATCCCGTCAAACTCGTGCTTCCAGTACTCGATGCTGCTGCTGGGCTTCACGATGGCGGGCCAGCCAAAGGGCGCTTCGGCCAGCTTGTGCGCATCATCCGGCCCGTGCAACAGCAGGGTGGTGGGGTACGGTAGGCCGTACTCGTCGCAATAGCGGTAAAAGCTTTCTTTCGACACCAGCTTTTCCGCCAGCG
>JAJDGD010000049.1 GCA_030265505.1 Ruminococcaceae bacterium OttesenSCG-928-O06
CGCCCCGCAGCAAGTGGCACCGCAATCGCCCAAAGCTCGGCCGTTCCATTTCCCTTTATGACACCACCCCACTGGGATTTTGGCATGGCTGAGCATCTGCTATAGCCGTTTTACTACCCGGCGTTTTGTGCTTTCGGCTGCTCTATCCATTAATATATAATATCCCTTTCACTGTTTCCTAAGGCTTAACGATGAGAACGGGTAGCGGCACCTCCAAATGCATAAATAAAAACCCTCCCCAAGATTTAATTCATCTCAGGAAGGGATTTTTTCTATTATCGTTGATGTGCCAATGCGCGGTTACGCACACCGGTGGTTTCGGCAGTGGCCATTCAATGGCAAAACTTCTATCGTCCCATCGTCTACTTCACGCTGTCCATGTGGCGAATCAGGTCCAGCACTTTGCAGGAGTAGCCCCACTCGTTGTCGTACCAGCTTACCAGCTTCACAAAGGTGTCGGTAAGGGCAATATGGACGGTAAGTCGTTTGATAATCAGAAGATTTTGATTTTCTCTTTACTGAAATTATACTCTTTTTTTGTCATCGTTGTCCAACCAGACGCAATAGTTATCTCCCCAAGCTTATTGTACCCTCATTGCATATTAATTACAATAGGTCAAAGCAGATAACAACAGATTTCTAATCCTGAATGAAATTTCCACCGCCCATCTTATCTCACATTGACCCTCGGCAATTATTCTATGGCGGCCAATTTCATCCTACTTCACATTTCGACAACTCATCAATGCTTGTCTGTGGAACAACTAGGATAGATTTGGGGTGTTTCGTGGGTAAGCCGATTCCAATCCAATCGGAAAAGAGGCGCGAACAATTATTCTGGCCGGGCAAGGAACTTTGGGGTCGGCTCTCCTCCTCCTAGGGATATTTCGTCGCCCCGAATCAGAGAGGATGCCGCTGCAGTAATACGCTGTTCTGCCAAGCTCATCTCCTCCACTGCCTGCAATATTTCCTTTGTGGAGCCCGCAATACTACCAGAAAGTTCATCAAGGCTCGCACTCATCCTTTTTACCTCTTCCAACATGGGGAATATCTGTTCATTGCTACTGATAATCTCTTTGGCAGAACGGCCACTCTGGTCGGAGAGGGTTTTCATTTCTTCCGCCACAACCGCAAATCCCTTGCCGTACTGTCCTGCATGTACGGCCTCTACAGCGGCATTCAGGGATAATAAGTTCGTCATACTGGAGATAGACACGATCCCATTACCCATCTCCTTGTATTCCTGCAATTGCTCGTTTAAAACATCCATCATGCTGTTCAGGCGAACGGCAATCTCCTTCATGCCATCTACTTCAGCACCAATGCCGGTAACTCTACTTGCCGCCTCTTCTGTTTTTGTCGCGTTTTCTTGTAGTTCTTCAAAAATAGTACTCACGCTTAGTCGCAGCTGTTCCGCCATGGCTTTTTGCTGCTCCAGCAAAATCTGCATCTCCTGCTGTTGTACTTGCAGCACACTTCGATGATACTCAACACAGTTTTCCGGATGATTGATGCCTTTGGCAATGGCCAATGCCATCTCTTCGCAGGCGTGGTAGCCACAGGAGGAACAATCGACATGTCGCTGAGCATCACTATATTTATGCAGCGAAACATACGCCGCTTCTGCTTGCTGGGGAGAAACTGAAATAGGCCGAATGTACTTGTTGGTATACTTCCGCTGATAATCTTCAAGTTTCAGTTCTTTGTCAAATTCCTCTAAGCGTTTGCCCAAGTATTTCCTTTTGCTGCGCTTGATACGGCCCATTTTCGAAGATGCCGTTACTTCTTTTGCGGCATGTATCATATACCGCTCTGCATCCATAGCGCTGTGCTCACCCAACAAAGCCCCGGTGCCAAGATTACACCCTTTTGCACAGTTCAGGATATCCACCATAAAGGGTCGCTGCCCCGCATTGCTATATGTCTTGGGATAATCATCTAAAAAGTGCTTTGCTTCTGGCTGCCCTTCTACCTGATAAATCCATGTTTCCGGTATAAGTGCATGGACGTTCTGCTTCAGCCCCCCCGGCATTGGGTAGATGGCACCAAGACCATGCTGTACATTATCAAACTCACTGGCAGGCGCGTTGCGGTAGTCCTTGCCCATTGCCTGCAATGTCGCCACCAACTTTTTGTATGTTACATTATACTGGATGACGTCCCTTGTGTTCGGATCTGAGAACTCATCCTTTTTTGCAATACAAGGTGATATGAAGGCGATCTTGCCGCTGATTCCGGCCACCTTCCGCATATAGATTGCAGCACACAAGGCGGGGCTGTGGATAGGCATCAAAGCGCTCAGCACTGCGGGGTTATGCTTTTCAATATAATTGACCACGGCTGGGCAAGGTTGCGAAACCATGCCAGTAGCATTGTTCCTTTGAATATATCGAATATAGGCCCATGTGCAAATATCTGCGCCAAAGGAGGTGTCATAGATTTGATGGCACCCCAACTGGCGAAGCACGCCCAACAGGTTTTTCCACTGCGGAAAGTTCGAGCGTATGGCCGGAGCAGCCAGTGCTGCAATCTTTTCGCCGCGAGTCAAAGCCGCAAGAAATTCATCAGTATCATCCAGATAATCTCTTGCGTTGTGCGGACATACAGTTATACACTTGCCGCAATTGATGCAGTGGGCTGCATCAATGTATATCTTGTTGCGCCCGTTTTCCTGCTTAGCGATATTAGCTTCAGGCACCGTACAGGCCGCTATGCACCGATTACATCCGGTACAATTGTCGTTAGTGTATATTCTAGTATTGTTCTGAAACAATCGATAGACCTCCCCCGTTTGATAACTCATGAATCTTTGATCGCTGGTGTAAAAGTACTTACTTACCGCATTTTTACAATATTAAAACAAGGAATAAATTCAACGAAGGATCAAAATTCCCGGCATCCATCCCGTGAAAAGAGAAAGGAGGTCTCCAGAAGACGCACATAAAAAGAAACGGAGAAAAAACAACGCGTTCTCGCTGTCTGCAGACACCTTCTACACATTCTTACTAGAACCAACGTTTAATCCGATGCCTGCATCTCAACACGATTACGCCCATTTGCTTTGGCTTGGTACAGATATTGATCGGCCTTATCCACCATCTGTTCGAGGGTAACTTCATCAGCGGGCTGTCGAGTACACACTCCGATACTCACCGTTATACTAATGTCCCCCTCACTGGTCTTGAAAACATGGTGCTCAACCGCTTTGCGGATCCGCTCGGCCATGTGCTGCCCGTCCTCATCATCTGCACGCTCGCTGATAATGAGAAATTCTTCACCACCATAGCGAACCACGAGATCATCGTCCCGCACATTGTTCTTGAAAATCTGATATATCACTGCTAGGATTTCATCCCCCGCCACATGTCCATAGATGTCATTCACCCGCTTGAAAAAGTCTATGTCAAGCATCAGCAAAGTGATAGGATATTGAGCCGCTCTCGCCTGTTCCAGCATCGTCGCGCCATAGTCCTGTAAAAAACGTCGGTTCTTTGCACCAGTCAGGGCATCCTCGGTGGCCAAGGTGTTCAGTTGATTCATTCTACGGCGATACTCGGTCACCTCACGAATAATATACCCGTTTCCACAGTATTGGTTCATACCGTAACTCAGTTGGAAACTGGATATCCGGTAATAGGTTATCATCTGCTGTTCGTTCTCCAGTTCTATCTCAACCGCTGCTTCACGCGGAAGATTTTCCTGTTGAATCAGTGCCGCAAGCTGGGCTGAACAAGGGTGATCGGTACCTGCATAGGCTTCAAAAAACGCCATCCCCTCCCGGTTGATATCGAGGCAGTTCCCCCGCAGGTCGAACACCACATATGCATCATCCATAATATTGATGGCCATACGGCGGGCGGTGTGTAGATAACCAAAAAACAGATAGGATAGGATAGCTATCGGTACCCAGTTAGCTACATAGCTGATACCGATTCCATCTAATATCGGTACCAGGCTCTCCAGTACTGTAAGCATAAACGGCAGCGTGGTTGAGAAAAGCAGAATCCACCGAATCCGTGGTGTCTGAATCAAACCTTTGCTACCCGAACGAAATACACGTACTACCGCAACCGCAGAAAGCAGGAACGAATAGGCAAACACTGGGATTGTCAACCAAGTCATGCTGGTATCGTAAAAGAATCCATCGGGTTGTTTGGTTACCGACGTTACCACCCAATTATGCAGACCATTGGTCACAAATAGCAAGGTAAACACCGCCGGGATATAGAAAAATATTCGCCGAAAGCGTAGCAACGAGTCGTTGCTAGCTCCCGTCAATGTAAAAACAATTAGCATGAAAAAGGTATTCACCCAAAGTGAAATGCAGAGTAACAGCGACACAAAGAGATCCAGCGTCTCTCCCTCTGGAAGCAAAAAGGTAACAATTGTAAGTACAGCATAGACGATAGCCACCAAAAGTAGTATCAAGCAATAGTTCAGCGCTGGAATACGCTGCCTATAAAAGCGCACATACTGCACAAACTGAACTATCAACATTGACACATTGATACCCGCTAAGAACAGAGTCACTAGGTGTAAGTTCAAGGCACGGCGCTCCTACTCCCCAAAAAGATATTTTATTATAGCAATTTGCTCAGTGTATGGCAACTTTTTGTGATATACTGTTTATAGTTTTTGTACGATAAGCAGAAGGAGCGAGTGATGTATCAATACACTTGGCAAACAGAATACACCCTAATTGGAGGCATCAAGCAATATCTTCTACACATGCCTATTTCAACTGGTGCTCCGGTGCTTCTTTATCTACATGGGGGTCCTGGCGTACCGGAATCCAACCTTGCCTTCCACTATGCACCCTATTGGGGAAATCTTTTCACTGTTGTACACTGGGATCAACGCGACGCTGGTAAAACCCTTACTGCAAATCCACCGTCCGAAGACACCATCTTCAGCATCGAACTATTTCTCGATGATCTCGATGCGGTGGTGCAACATCTTAAAATCCACTACTGTGTGGAAAAGATTGTTCTGTTGGGGCATTCCTTCGGCTCAATCCTCGGGAGCCTTTACGCCTTGGCCTGTCCTGAAAATGTACAGCTTTACATCGGTGTGGGACAACATATCTGCATGACACAAAACGACCGATTTGCCATACAAAGACTCCGCGAAGCCATTCTTGCAGCCCACCACCCACGCGATAGCATTCGGCTCAAGGCTATATTCAGTGCCATGTCAGCCACGCCCGGCCCTCTCCCTTTGGCAAGTTCAAAACGTGCTGCCCTTCACCACTTGTTGCGAAAATACGGCCTCAATCTATCCCTCTCACCCCGCCTGATATGCTCCTTCATAAAAAATCCCACCTTCACCCTGTCCGATCTCCGACCTCTGCTGCGTCGTCGCCGCCCTTACGACGCCTCTTTGGTCGAGATGCTTTTTACCTTTGATTTGCAAACTCATAGCCCACAATACAATCTTCCCTTATGCTACATCCAAGGTGAGAACGACTACCAGACAGCCACTCCTCTAGTGCGGAAATATTTTAACACTGTCCTGGCCCCACGCAAACAATTCCATCTCATTAGAGATGCCGGCCACAACACCATGTTTGACCAACCTGAGCAATTTGCCCAAGCCCTAGCTCAGGCACGCAGCATGATAGAAGCATAAAATGCCCCTAAGACAGACCACGGGCAACTCGCTGTCGGCTTCACACGCCTAATCAGATAATTGTGCCACTATTTATTAGAGTGCGCTACTATTGCAAAGTCATTCGGTACCTGAAATACCACTTGCGATTGAAAAACATGTACTGCACACTTTGTCATGGATATTTCCCAATCAAAATATGTAAAATAGCCCCTCCCAATTTATTGCCTTGCTTTGATATTCCTACTTCAAAGCAAATGCGTAATCTGTCGGCTTACCAATGCATCAGGAATGCCCTGAATTTAATAAACCATTGGCTACCCGCTTTCTTTTCGCCCTTATCAAGGTGCTTTTACTCATGCCAGTTAGCTGCTCCACTTGCCTATAGGTTTTTCCTTCATCAAGTAATTCTAATGCGTGAGCTATCTGCTGTTTGCCATATAGCGGCGGTCGCCCATCCCTAAAGTTCGGGTCGTTCCGGGCCATCTGCTTTCCTGCTTGGGTACGTTCCACAATCATGTCTCTCTCAAACTCAGCAAAAGCAGCAAGCATGGTTACCATCAGTTTTCCCATGGGGGTATTATCCACCACACCCATATTGAGAATTTGGACTATGACGCCTTTATTCCGTAGGTCATTAATAATGGTCAAGGCATCTTGTGTGTTGCGGGCAAAGCGGTCTAACTTAGTCACCATAAACCAATCGCCCTCTCTAAGAACACTCAATACCTTTTTGAACTCTGGCCGATCTGCTGATGTACCTGTAAAACCGTCCCGATATATTAGTTCGGCTCCCTGCTCGCAGAGTTTTTGCTCCTGCTCATCAAGGCTGGTTCCCGCAATTTGTTTCGCTGTTGACACTCTGCAATATCCATATTTCATGTGATTTCCCCCAAGCTTTATGGTTCTAAGTTATGGCACCTTTCTAAGCCTGATTATGACGCACCAATTATTCGGTGTCAATAGTTTTAACTTGAGGCACCCGACAACTTGCACAAATCCGACAGATTGACACCTCACGTATCAACAACGCACTAGGATTCTCATCAACGTCTCCTTCCCTACCGCGGCTGTCGAGAGGCGGCATCCCTCGGCTAATAATCGACCATCATGCCGCTCTCTTCGGAGGGCGGCATTGTTGTAGAAAACGGCCTGCAACTTACGAAGCATTTTAGTCGCTACTTCTGCACTTCCTTTTTCATTTTTTAGTGCGAGGCATGAACCATCTCCTGTAATTTAGGCATAAGGAAAGCCCGCGCCAAGATTTGGCGCGAGCTGTTTATTACATGATGGAAAACATTAGATGTCTTTCGCAATCTCGTAGGCTTCCCAGATGGCATCCATCACATTGGTGGGCTGTTTGGCGTCACCAATCAGGTAAACATTATCCGCCTTGATCTCCTCATACAGGCTATCGTTTGGAGTATAGCCTACCGAGACCACAATGTGGTCTGCAAGAATCTTGTGCTTTTTGGGCACGCCGTTTGGCCCTACGGCATACAGCATCTTAGCGCGATTGGCAACATTGGGGTAGTTCTTGATAGTCTCAATGACAATGGCCTTGCCTTCGGAGTAACTTTCTACCGCCGCGTTCTTGATTATCTTCACCTTGTAGTAGTCCATTAGCTCCATCAGCATATTGTAATTGGCTGCCGACAGGCCATAGGCGTTCAGAATGGTATCAGTCATCTCTACCAGAGTGACCTTTTTCCCTTCGCGCCCCAGCAGATAGGCGATTTCGCAGCCAGTTAGACCACCACCCACAATCATTACATTATCGCCCTTCACCTCAGTGAAGCGCAGAGTGTCAATGGCGTAGGTCACATTGGCAGTGTCAAATCCGGGCGTGGATAGTCGGCGTTCGGTGGCGCCAGTAGCCACAAACACTTCGTCGTAGTCGCTGACCATGGACGCCGTCACTTCACTGTTCATGTGTACATCAATGGGGAGGTCGTTCATCTGTTTTACATACCAAGCTAGTAGGCGCTTGTCGTCATCCTTAAAGTCCGGGGTGGCAGCGGCCACAAATACGCCGCCCAACTCGTCCGTCTTTTCGTACAAATCCACCTCATGGCCACGCAAGACGCTCACCCGGGCTGCCTCCATGCCACCCAAGCCACCACCAATAACCAAGACCTTCTTTTTATTCAGAGCCGGCTGCAGGGCGTAGCTCTTTTCACGACCACAGGCCGGGTTCACCGCGCAGCTGATGTCCTTGCCCTGGAAAATGCGCCCAAGGCAACCTTGGTGGCAGGAGATGCAAGGGCGAACTTCGTCTAATTTACCATTCTGTACCTTGTGGGCAAAGTTCGGGTCGGCCAGCAGCGGACGCCCCATACCCATCATGTCGATGCGGCCATCGGCGATGGCCATTTCCGCCACTTCCGGCTCGTCAAACCGCCCTGCGCAGACCACCGGGATGTCCACGACCTCTTTGATTTTGGCCACGTCCTCCAAATTGCAGGCTTTTGGCATGTACATGGGTGGATGCGCCCAATACCAAGAGTCATAGCTGCCGTTGTCGCAGTTCAACATGTCGTAGCCATACTCTTGCAGCAACTTGGCTGCCTGTAAACTTTCGTCCAAGTCACGGCCCTTTTCTTTAAACTCCTCGCCGGGCAGGGCGCCGCGGTTAAAATCCTTCACATAGCTGCGCACACTGTAGCGGAGAGAAACCGGGAAGTCCTTACCACAGGCGGCTTTGATAGATCCAACGATCTCCTTGGCAAAGCGTAGGCGGTTTTCAAGGCTGCCGCCGTACTCATCGGTTCGGTTGTTGAAGAAGGAAATAGCGAACTGGTCAAGCAAGTAGCCTTCATGCACGGCGTGAATCTCCACGCCATCGCCGCCGGCCTCTTTCACAAGACGGGCCGCTTCGCCAAAGTTGTTAACGTAGACACCAATCTCTTCCACGCTCATACCACGGTTCTTGAGGGTAGGATCCCACACGTTTTGGATGGGCGCCGGCGCCGGCAACATCTCCCAATCTCTTTCGTTATTTAGGTGTGCCGCGCGCCCATTCATGGCTGTCAGCTGCACAAAAATCTTAGCACCATATGAATGGACACCATCGGTCAGATAGCGCATCTCCTCCACGAAGGCCTCAGGGGCCAGCAGTGGATTCATGTACGGCATATTAGGGATGACTGAAATGAGACCGGTGATGATAAGACCAGTGCCACCCTTGGCGCGTTCAATGTAATAGTCGGCGCCCTCCTTGGTGTAGGCGCCGCATTTCAGGTTCATCAGTCGGGGCGAGAACACTCCCATGGGCATCATGGCAATGCGGTTGGGCACCTCCACCGCCCCGATTTTGATTGGCGAAAACAACTTTACATATTCTGTGGCCATGTTAATCCTCTCCTTCCGTACGTTGGCCGCACCGGATGGCAGCCACTTTGGCAAAAGTATAACATCTATGGATGACCTCGTCCATTGACACAGAATACAATTCGCCGAATCATATTCTGTAGACATTTCCAAACTTTGTTCATTTCTTTGACGAGGCTAAACGGTCGTGCTATGCTTATATTGATAGTAGGAGGAGTGTGTGCCATGAAACAGCAGACAAAAAGGCAACAGCAAGCGTACGAGTCCAAGCAGAAACTGTTTGCTGGAGCCCTATACCTGTTTGCCACAAGGCAGTATGAGGATGTGACCGTGCAGGATATCTGTGCACAGTCTGATATGTCGGTTGGCGCATTTTACCACCATTTCAAGAACAAGGAGAGTATCCTCGACGAGGGATACCGTCTGTTTGACGAGCGGCTGAAAGAAAAATGGGACCGCGCCCATCTAGAAGACAATCTGGATATCATTCGCTTTTTAGTGGAAGAACAGCTGAAATCCATGGCGAGCATGGGACATTTGGCTGCCGCCCAATATTTCAAGAACCAACTAACCAGCAGCGAAAAGTATATTTTGAACCCAGACCGATTCTTTTTCCGAGCCATACGTGATGCCGTGCAGGCTGAAAAAAACAGTGGTCGTTTAATTGGGGACACATACACCATCGTAGAGGACATTCTCAGCATCACCCGCGGCATCATATATGACTGGTGCTTGCATGAGGATACATACAGCCTGAAGGACAAAGGACGCCGTGGCCTTGATATGGTGTTGAATTATTACGTGGAAGGCGGCAAATAGAAATAGCTTGCACCAAGGGATTCTTGAGTATTACTACTACTTTTACTTTCCTATACTGCTTCACTCTGTACTATTCAAGACTGAAGGCCTCTGGTTGATAGATTACTTTTACAATCTTGATTTTTGCTTTTCCCGAGGGGACGGACCATTCTACGGTGTCTCCTTGCCGATACCCCAAGATGGCAGTACCTATTGGAGACAAAACAGATAATTTACCTGTGCTCCAGTCGGCTTCGTCGGGATACACCAGCACAATTTCAATATCTTCATTATCTATATGGAGAATGGCCCTGGTGTTCATTGTAACCACATCACCGGGAATATCCTGTGGTTCCACTTCAGTGGCTTGTCCAATTTCGCTACGCAAGTCACGCACTGCTTCGGCTTGGATATCTCCGTCCAGCACGGCTATATGTATCGATTTTAAAAGCTTTTCTTTATCATATCTGGTCAGCATTATTTTTGGCATATTCCGGGTTCCTTTCTGAGTAATCCGCAGTAAAGAAATGTGAAGGACCCTATTCCCGCACCAAATGGTGCGAGAAGTGAAGCCCTTCACATTTTCGCGACGGTTCTTTGTTCTTTATTATATCGAATCTGCTCTTTGTTTTCAACCGAAGAGAGTAAATCTTAGAATTGGTTCCACTGTTCGTAGCCTTTTAATGCTGCTTGGCTATGCATTAGTCTTCTTAAAAACCT
>JAJDGD010000005.1 GCA_030265505.1 Ruminococcaceae bacterium OttesenSCG-928-O06
GACGGCTTCGTACCATCAGTATAGCATGGCTTTTGGCCGCTGTATAGGAAAAACCGGTGTAAAAACTGTGGGAAAATTGCTATAATACTATTAACAAGCAACTTCCCCACAAAAAGGCAGGTGCCTATGCGCGACAGGGTGATTTTCCACTGTGACTGCAACAGCTTCTACGCCTCGGTAGAATTGCTGCGGCACCCCCAGCTGCGCGACGTACCGGTGGCGGTTTCCGGCAGTGTGGACGACAGGCACGGCATTATTCTGGCAAAAAACGAGGCCGCCAAGCGCTACAAGGTGCAAACGGCGGAAACCGTGTGGCAAGCACGGAAAAAATACCCAAACCTGGTGCTGCTGCCGCCCCACCGGGCCGAATAGCGCAAATATTCCAAAATTATCAACGATATTTATGGCAACTACACCGATTTGGTGGAGCCCTTCGGCATAGACGAGAGCTGGCTGGACATGACCGGCAGCTGGCAGCTGTTTGGCGAAAGCCCCGGTGCTGTGGCAAACCGCCTGCGCGAAGAGGTGAAGCGCACCACGCAGCTCACCATCTCGGTGGGCGTCAGCTTCAATAAGGTGTTTGCAAAGCTGGGGTCAGATTATAAAAAACCTGACGCAACAACAGAAATTACCAAAGAGAACTACCAAGACGTCCTGTGGCCGCTGCCGGTGGGGGCCATGCTGTTTGTGGGGGAAAAGGCCGCCCAAACCCTGGGCGATTTGGGCGTGAAAACCATAGGCGAGCTTGCCGCGGCAGACGAAAGCCTGCTGGTGCAGGTGCTGGGCAAGCAGGGCCGCCTGCTGCACAAATATGCCAACGGCCAGGACGAAGACCCCGTGGCCCGCGCCGGGGAGAGCGAGCCCCCCAAAAGCGTGGGGAACGGCCTCACCTTTCGCCGCAATTTGCTGGGCCACCGCGACATACGCGTTGCCGTGGGCGCTTTGGCCGACGAAGTGGCCGCCCGCCTGCGCCAGCAAAAACTGTATGCTACCAGCCTGCAGGTACTGATAAAAAACCCCGAACTAAAGAGCATTTCCCGGCAAAAGCCCCTGCCCTACGCCACCAATTTGGCGAAGGATTTGACGGCCACCGCCATGGCGCTGGTGCAGGACAACTGGGATTTGGCCAAGCCCATCCGTATGCTGACGGTGACGGCCCAAAACCTGAGCGACATGCCCTTTGCCGCCCAAACCAGCCTGTTTGAGGCGCCGGCCGGAATTGACCCGAGACGCGAGAAATTGGAACACAGCATCGATGAAATAAGGCGGCGCTACGGCAAAGAGGCCATTTTAGAGGCCGGGGTGCTGCACAACGACATTGGCCTTGCCGATGCCGCCCACCCCGAAGCTGAGGACGAAAATGAATGAGGAAAACAGCAGCAGATTTGTAAGGCGGCGGCGCGCGCAGCGGCAGGCGAACATATGTTTGTTGAAAACCCTCTGAATTGGTGGAAAAATTGTTACAAAAACATGTATTACGATGGTGCGTGTAAAAAGATTCTTTATGAGACATTTATTTGACATTTTTTGCACCTGAAGCCAAGAATAAAAAGAGTTATCAACAATAGTAAGGGCGGAAAAGGCGGAAAGCAACTTTGCGCCGGGAAGCGACGCGGAAAGAGCAGGTGCGTGTGCTGAAAGGCGGCGCCGGGCCTTTCGCGGGCGCAGCAAAGATTTTTGCTGCACCGTAAGGCGGCCCGCGCAGTGCCACACCCGTTTTTCCCACGGTAGCGGAAAAAAGCAAAAGCACTACCAATCTAAAAGTCCCCGGCGCATCCATTGGATGGCCGGGGATTTTACATTTGTATTAGGGCAGAGAGAATGTCCACAGGGAAATCAACCAATCAGCTTGAGACAGCGCAGCAAAAAGGACGTTGTGCCAAACAATGTATAGCGTGCCACAAAGAAACGGTCATCAAACTCTACAAAGCATTGGCAGGGCTGGCCGTCGGCGCTTTCCTGGTCGGCTATATCCGCCAGGCGCTCGCTGGTAACCTTGGCGGAGGACAGGGACTGGTGCAGGTCTACCACCGAGCACATCTGCGGGCCGTGAGAGCAGTCGTGCACCTCGGCGATATAACGCACAACACGCTTGCCTACGTCACTTAACTGCGGGTTACCGGGCAGCTTTTCCTCGGGGGGCTCGGGCGCCTCCGGTACGGGTGCGGGCTGGGCCGCCGCCGGGGGCACCGCCTGCGCGGGAATGGGCACCACATAATAGCCACCGGTGGCGGGCGCGGGGCCTGCGGCGTACCCGGCCGGTGCATAGGCAAAGGCCTGTGCGGGTACCGCACCCTGTGGCGGCGCATAGGGATAAGGCGCGCCCTGCGCGGCGGCCTGGGGCTGGGGCGCGGGCGCCGGCTGTGCGGCAGGTTGGGCCTGTGCCGGGGCGGTACAAGGGGTAGCATCTGCGGCGCCCGGCGCGGGCACAAAGGCGGGCTGCTGGGCCAAAGTGGCCGCCGGCTGGGCAATGGGCTGCGCTTCGGCAGGGGCATACATATAGGCTTCCACTGTGGGCGCCGGTGTTGCTTGCACCGCCGGGGCAGCAGGGGGCGCCTCCACAGGTGCGGCGAGAGGCTGTGATGCGGCTACAGGCGCAGGTGCTGGGTTGGTTTCCACCACGGGCTGCGCAGGCGCAGCAGCGTAACCTGGCGGGGGCGCCGCGCTGGGCAGCGGGGCAGGCTGGGTGTACCGGGCGTCCGGCTCTATGGCAGCGGTGGCATCGGGCGGGGCCGTTTCTGTGGGTTCCGCATAAAAGGAAGCACTTGCTTCCTCAAAGGAGGGTGCCGCCACAGGCGCCGTCTCTGCATACACCGGGGCTGGGGCTTCCGCCGGTACCGGGGCAACCGGGGCCGCCACCTCTTCCACCGGGCTCTGCACAGGGGCCTGCTCCGCGGGGGGGTCGGGCTCCGCGCCGGTAAGCAGGCGTTGCACCTCTGCCTCGGGGAAGCGCCACTGGCCGCCAATTTTACGGCCCACCAGCCGCCCGCTTTTCAGGTAGTTGCGTATGGTGCGCCCCGTCACCGAGGCCAGCTCCGCCACTTCTTCCACTGTGTACAGTTTTTCAATCATGCTGAAAGTCCCGCCTTCCTATACTGGCTACAAAAAGAGCGCAAATGCCTGCGCACAAAGGCGAAATGGTACATCATTTCATCCGTGTACCCAGTATACCGGCCCAACCGGGGGATTGCAAGTGAATAAAGGGCATTTGTATGGCATTTCCTAACATTTCATATATTTTTCAGACGCGAGATCTCTTCCCGATCCAGCTGGGCGGGGCACATGCGGGCAATACAGGCTTTTATGGGGATGCCCTTCGCCGCAAACATCTCCTCGTGCTCGGTGCGGATGTTCCATGCCGGCTCCTCGCGGTGCAAATCCCAGCTTTGCCACACCACCGCAAAGCCCGTGTAAGCGAAATACCGCAGGCTATCATTAAAAAGCGGTGTATCATCTGTTTTAAACCATATTTCCCCGTCCGGCACCAAAAAATCCCGTGCTTTTGCCAGCTGGCGCGGGTGGGTAAGCCGGTGTTTGGCGTGGCCGCTTTTGTACCATGGGTTGCAAAAATTGATGTACAACCGCTCCACCCTGTCCTCGGGGGCCAAAATAGCGTCCACCTGCTCAATCTCCTGGCAGGTGATGCGCAGGTTGTCCAAGGTCTGCTCATTTTCGGCGAATAAACGCTCCATTTTACGCTTTGCCACCACCAGCATTTCACTCTTTATGTCTATGCCCAGGTGGTTGGCATCCGCGTCGCGCAGGGCCACTGCGGCCAAAAAACCACCCTTGCCGCAGCCAAACTCTACCCGCAGGGGCAGCGCCGGGTTGGAAAAAGCGGTATTCCAGCGCCCGCGCAAGGCGGCCGGGGCATCGATATGATAGGGCCAGGCGGCCAGCTCCGGCCGGGCATAGGGTTTAAAACGCATGCGCATAATATGCGTACCTCTGTAGTATAAAAGATTTATTAAACATTAAAGAAACATTATTTGGCTATTTTGGGAAAACTTGCGGTGGCGCTGTGGGCCATTTTCTTGTATAATGGGGCAAAGTGCGCACGGGGAAAGGAAAAACCATGAAAGCAAGCAACAAACGCCTGGCGTGGGCCAGCCTGCTTTTGGCGGCGGGGCTGCTGTGCGGCTGCGCCGGCGGCACGCAGGCGCCCCAAGGGGCCGACACCCCGCCCGTGCGCCAGCAGTTGGCCGCGCCGCCCACCCAGGCGGTAGAGCTGCGCGTGTTTTTGCCAGCGGGCCAAACGGCCCTGGCCACGGCACTGCAGCGCCTTGCCGCCGCCGACGGCAACACCCTGAAAGTGCAAACCACCGTAACGGGCAGCCTGTACCCCAGCACACTGGAGGCCGCCCTATTGGGCGATGAAGCGCCGGATTTGTTTTGGCTGGAAACGGATGAGGAGGCCACGCAACTGCAAACGTATACCGCAAACCTGTTGCAAGAGGGCCAGGGCCCGCTGGTGCAGGCGCTGGCGGCCCTTGTGCCCGGCGCCGCCCGCCTGGTGCAGGAAGAGGCCGTGTATGGCCTGCCGGTGGGCTGGTTTGCCCAGGGCTACCTTGTTAATATAGAGCTGCTGGCCGCGCTGCTGGGCACCCAAAACCAGGGCCAGCTATTGCGGGACCTGCAGGCGTGCAGCTATGCAGAGTGGGAACAAATGATGCGCACCATCGAAAATTACTTGGCGCGCCCCGCGGCCATGCAGGTGCAGCTTGCGGGTGCGGCGTACACCATGCCGGTGGTACGCCCCGCCGCCGCCCAGCCCCTGCGGGGCATTTTTGCCACCCCCACCGGCAACGCCACGGCCCTGTGCGGCAATGCGCTGGATGCCCTGTACGCCCTGTGCCTTGCAGAATACCCCGCCCTGGCCCAGGCCGACAGCCAGCAAAAGGCCGCCTGGTTGCACCCGGCCCTTACCAGCCTGCTGGGCCTGCTGGAGCTGGAGACCACCCACATGACCCAGAAAAACGGCACACTGCGCCGTGGCGAGGGCTATAGCGAGCAGCCGACGATATCCACCCAGGAGGCAGCTGCGCTTTTTGCCGAAGGTACAGCGCTTTTTTACAGGGCAGACAGCCGGGAAGGCCACACGCTGGAGGCAGAGTACCCGGCGCTGGAAGGCCGGCTGGCCCTGGTGCCCATCAAGCTGCCGGCGCCCACCCAGCCGCCCGAGGAAGATGCTCCCCCGTGGGCCGGGACAGACGACGCGCCCCAAACCGATGACGACAGCGGGGAAAACGACGAAGAGGAGCAGCCCACCGCCCCGGAAGTGGACCCCGATACAGACCCGGACACCATTTTGCAGCGCCTGGAAGCAGCCGTGGCCCAAAGCAACCGCCGCCTGTGGTACGCAAGCGACGGCTATTTGTGCCTGAACGCAAACGCGCAGCAGATGTACGCGGCGCAGTCTTTGCTGTTGCGGCTGTACACCACCCAAGAGGGCCAGGCCGCCCTGGCAGACGAAGTGGCCTTGCAGCCCTTTAGCCAGGCATACCCCGCTGCGCTGCTGATGCAGTGTGTGCTGCAACCCGCAACGGCCGGGCAGGCACCGCTGCCCTTTGGCCAGGGGGCAAACACGGCCGCCCAAACCCAGATAGGCACCCACCTGCAACAGCAGATGATGGACACCTATACCTGGAGCGAAGAGCAGCGCATAGAATTTTTGCACGATGCGCTTTCTGCCATGGGGGCCAGCCTGGCGCAGGAGGGCCCCCCGGAAGGTGATTTGGACTGAAATCACCGCCAAGCATGTTGTGCGGGGAGCGGCCGGCACTACAGCGAGCAAAGGTAAAACACAACAAAAAAACCAACAAATTATCAAAAAGCTTTAATAAAAGAGTAAAAACAGCACAAACCCTCAAAAGGAATGCATTGAAGCAAAACCCCAGTGATATCTCGCATAAATCCCGGGAAAATACGGGCCCAAACAGAAACTCACTCCATTCGCGCCAGGGCATCCACGGTGGCCAGCAGAATAGCTGTAGCGGTTTTCACATACTCGCTCACATCAAACAATTCGGCACCCAGGGTCTCGATGCTCTCCTCGGCGTCGTCGCTCATGGCGCGCAACACCACAAAGGGCACGCCGTTGCGCATGGCCACCTGGCCCACGGCGGCGCCCTCCATCTCTACACAGGCGGGGTGGCACTTTTGCTGTATGGCCCGCTTTGTGGCGGCATCGCCCACAAATTGGTCCCCCGTGGCAATGCGCCCCACCAAATGCCGCACGCCCGTAAGGCGGCAGGCCTGTTGGGCGGCATCCACCAGCAGGGGGTGGGCCGTGTACACCGCGGTGAACGGGGCGGACTGCGCAAACATCCTGTCCTCGCCGTCGTGGTGCACAAGCTCTTTGCCTATCACCACGTCCCCAATGCCAATCTCCTTGCTCATATTTCCTGCAACACCGCTAAAAATAATCGCATCCACGCCAAAATGGCTGATGAGCACCTGGGCGGTAGAGGCGGCGTTCACCTTGCCCATGCCGCCACAGCAAACCACCAGGTCCTTGCCGGCACGGCGGCCGTGATGGTACAGCACCCCGGCGTACTCCTCCTCGCGGTCTCCCTTCACGGCGCCCACAATCAGCTCCACTTCCTCGTTGAACGCGCCCATTACACCGATTTTTTTCATAGCGAACCCCTTTCGCGGGCAGGCGCCCGCATTCAAAAGCAAGCGGTTATACGTTAAAACGGAACAAAGTCACATCGCCGTCGCGCATCACATATTCCTTGCCCTCGCTGCGCACAAGGCCCTTTTCCCTGGCGGCGGCCATGCTGCCGCAGCTTACCAAATCGTCAAAGGCCACCACTTCGGCCCGGATGAACCCACGCTCGAAATCGCTGTGGATCTTCCCGGCGGCGCCGGGGGCGCGGGTCCCCTTGGTGATGGTCCAGGCGCGCACCTCCGGCTCGCCCGCGGTTAAAAAGCTGATAAGCCCCAACAGGGCATAGCCTTCGCGTATCAGGTTCTCCAGCCCGCTGGAGGAAAGGCCCAGCTCCTCCAAAAACTGCTTGCGTTCGGCGGGGGGCAGGGCCGCAATGTCCTCCTCTATCTTGGCACACACGGGCAGGCAGCCGGCGCCCTCGGCGTTGGCAATTTCCAGCACCACCGGGTAGTAGGGGTTTTGGTCTATGCCGGCCAACAGGTCGTCCTCGCTCAAATTGGCCGCATAGATGACGGGCTTGCCGCTAAGCAGGGGCATCTCGGCCAGCACGGCGGCCTCGTCGTCGGTTTGGGTGGCAAAGGTGCGGGCGCTTTTCCCTTCGTCCAAATGGGCGCGCAGGCGCTGCAGCATCTCGCTTTGGGCGGCCAGGGCCTTGTCCCCGGTTTTCACCAGTTTGGCGGTTTTCTCGGCCCGCCGCTCCACAATCTCCAAATCGCCCAGCACCAGCTCCAAATCAATGGTGGCGATGTCCTCGGCGGGGTCTACCCGGCCATCCACATGTACAATGTCGTCCGAATCAAAACAGCGAACCACATGCACAATGGCGTCTACCTCGCGTATGTGGGACAAAAAGCGGTTGCCCAGCCCCTCGCCACGGCTTGCGCCCTTCACAAGGCCCGCGATGTCCACAAACTCTATGGTGGCCGGGGTTACTTTTTTGGGGTGGAACATATCAGCCAACACGTCCAGGCGGCCGTCTGGCACGGGCACCACGCCGATGTTGGGGTCTATGGTGCAAAAGGGGTAGTTGGCGCTGGCGGCGCCGGCCCCGGTAAGGGCGTTGAACAGGGTGCTTTTGCCCACATTGGGCAGGCCTACAATTCCAAGTTTCATGCGTTCTCCTTTATAGAAGCGCCCACACCGGGGCGTTTTACAGCAACAAAAAGCAAAACCGCCGCCTAACCAGTATACCCCATTGGGGCGGGGCTTTCAACGGGAAAGGCTTTGCAAGGCGGCGCTTTCGGGGTATAATGTCCTCAGGCTGGCCGCCTGCGCCGTGCCGCCGCGCCCACAGCGCGGCAAGTGCTACGCACCAAAGGCTGCCACATTGCCCGCGGCGCGTATGGCCGCATACGCGGCCGCCCTGCTACGCCGTGCTGTCCGCCTTCGGCGTACCGTGCCGCGGGAATGCCTGCGTCCGGCACGGAAGGTACTACGCGCACCAGGCCTGGGACAAGGCTACGGCGCAAGGCGCCGCAGGAATGCTATACACCAGCGCGTACATACAAAAGCACAGGCGCAGCCCTTATCCACCTTCGCAATAAGGAAAAGAACTGCGCATTGCGGCACTGCCGCCAGAACATACAGGCGGCCCAAACCGGCCCGGCCAGAAAGGGGAACGTCGGATGACCAACAAGCGGATCATGATTGTGGACGACGACAAGAACATCTGCGAGCTTTTGCGCCTGTACCTGGAGAAGGAGGGCTATGACACCCACCTTGCCCACGACGGCGAGGCTGCGTTCAACGCCTTTGAGGACTATAGCCCCGATTTGGTGCTGCTGGACATCATGATGCCCAAGCAGGACGGCTGGGAAACCTGCCGTAAGATACGCGCCACCAGCGAGGTGCCCATTATTATGCTTACCGCCAAGGGCGACACCTTTGACAAGGTGCTGGGGCTGGAGCTGGGGGCGGACGACTATATCGTAAAACCTTTCGAGACAAAGGAAGTGGTGGCGCGCATCAAGGCGGTGCTGCGCCGCACAAACCGCACCGGGAAAGAGGCGGACGCCGACGACAAGCGCATTGCCTACGAAAACCTGGAGCTGGACCTGAACAAGTACGAGCTGAAAGTGTGCGGTAAAACCGTGGAGGCCCCCCCAAAAGAGATGGAACTGCTGTTCTTTTTGGCCAGCCACCCAGACCGTGTTTTTACCCGCGACCAGCTATTGGACGAGGTGTGGGGCTTTGAATACTTTGGAGACTCCCGCACGATAGATGTGCATGTAAAGCGCCTTAGGGAGAAGATAGAAGGCGCCAGCGACGCCTGGGAGCTGGCCACCGTGTGGAGTGTAGGCTATAAATTTGAGGTAAAGCAAAACTAGGGCGTGCAGGCGCAGATTGTCGATGCACCGCCGCCACCCCGCCCGGCAGAAAGGCCCCAACCTATGAAAAGCAGATCCATCCGCTATTACTTTTTCACCTCCATCACCACGGTGCTGGTAGCCAGTGTGCTGGTGATGGGGCTCATCCAGTCGGTACTGGCCACCAACTACTTCCGGGACGACAAACTGCAGCAGATGCGCCAGGCCGTCACGGTCATCGCCTCCAACGCAAAGCTGGGCAGCGGGGAGTATGCCGGCGTTACCAGCACCACCATCAATACCACCTCGCAAATGACAGGCGCCATCGTGTTTGTGGCAGACCCCAAGGGAACCGTGCTGTACAGCATTGGCCGTGGCGCCCCCCAGCAGGGCAGTGTTTTGCCAGGGGAACTGATGGAACAGCTGGGCCGGCAAGAGGTTCTTTCCGACATGGGGCCGCTGTGGGGCATTTTTTCCACCAACCACTACTACAGCACAGCCCCCATGCGCAACGAAGCCGGCCAGCTGCGGGGCTATGCCTTCGCCGCGGCCGACGCATCCACCCAGCTGGCCTACCTTGCCAACACGCTGTCCACCTTTGTGCTTTCGGCGGCGGTGGTGCTGGTGATATCCAGCATTTTGGCGCTGGTGCTGTCCAACCGTACGGTCATCCCCCTGCGCCGCATTACAGACGCCGCCCACCGCTTTGCCGAGGGCGACTACAGCGCCCGCGTACCCGTAGAGGGCGGGGACGAGCTGGCCGCACTGTCCGTCACCTTCAACGACATGGCCAACTCCATCGAAGCGATCGACACCTCGCGCCGCAGCTTTATGGGCAACATTGCGCACGAGCTGCGCACCCCCATGACCACCATCAAGGGTTTTATAGACGGCATGCTGGACGGCACCATTCCCGTGGAGCAGCGCGACAGGTATTTGATGGTGGTGTCTGACGAAGTGGGCCGCCTGGCCCGCCTTACCAAGAACATGCTGGATATCTCCCGCCTGGAGGCCGGAGAATACACCGCCAACAACGTGGTGTTCGACGTTTGGGCGTCTATTGCCACGGTGCTGCTGGCGGCAGAGCAGCGCCTGCTGGACAAAGGCCTGAAGGTGCAGGGCATGGAGCACGAGCAGCCCGCCTGGGTGCTGGCCGACGAGGATTTTGTGCACCAGGTGCTGTACAATTTGGTGGACAACGCCATCAAGTTTGCCGAGGAGGGCGGCACGCTTACCCTCAGCGTGGCCACGGCCAAAAACACCGTTACCGTGGGGGTGCGCAACACCGGCAGCGGCATTCCCGCCGACGCATTGCCCCATGTGTTTGACCGGTTTTATAAAGCGGACAAAAGCCGCGGGGTGAACGCCCGCGGCGCCGGGCTGGGGCTGCACATCAGCAAGGTGCTGCTGGGGCTGATGGGCGGGCGCATCTGGGCCGAGAGCCATGGCGACGACTGGACGGAGTTTTTGTTCACCCTGCCGGCCGCGGCCCCAAAGCGGGGAAAGGCCCGCCCAGAGGCAAAAACCCCTCGCCAAAACGGGAAACCCACAAAGAACAACGGAAATAACAGCTAAAAACATGTGAATGTTGCGCTAAAGGCAAAATCGATAAGGCCGATAAACCCCAGGAGGCTTTGATGGACGAGAGGGATACCAAAAACCCCCCGCAAACAGAACACCCCATAGACCCTGCGCCCGGTGGCAACCAGCCGCCCGAGGGCGATGTGCCTGCGCGCAAAAGGGGCGATGCCCGCCGCCGCAAGGCGGAGAAGACCCTTTACCGCAAGGGTGTAGAAACAGGGCAGCAAAAACAAAAAACCACGCCAAAAGTTCCGGATGAAATACAAAACCTGAACTGGAGAGAGCTGCGGCTGGATGAGGAAGTGGCCGGGCCCCGCCGCCCGGAGGACCTGCTTTTGGGCCAAACCGGGGCCTTTGCGGCCATAGGTCCGGGCCCACAGCAGGATGTGTTTGCCCCGCCGCCCAAGGGGAAGAAAGCCCCCGCCAAAGCAGATGCCGGCGCACCGGTAGCCGTGGACGGGTCACCTGACGACACCGGGCAGGCAGAAAAGCCCGAAGAACCTCCCGGCGCTCGGGCAGGCTCCCCCGCCGGGGGAGAAGAGGAAATGGAAACCACCCCACGGGCGTACCAAACGCCCGGGGCGACCCCCGCCGAAGAGGCCGGGCCAACCGCGCCGGAGGTGGAGGCAAAACAGCCCCCTGCCGCAAAGGCCGCCGGGGAAAGCCATTCTGCCGCTGGGCCGGAGGGCCCCCCGCAGGAGAATGCAGGCGAGGACGGGCAGGCGAAGCCTGCTAAAAAAATCGACGCTACGAGACAAACTTTATCAAAAGAAGCGCAGGCCGCGGAAGAAGAGGCCCCGGTGCCGGGCAAAACAGCGGAGGATATCACCGCCGCGGCCCAAAGCGTGCCCACGGAAAAACCGACGGAGGACGCAAAAGCGCCTGCCGCCGCCGCAGCCGCTGCGGCTGAGGGTGCCGACGCTGCGCCCCAAAAGGCAGATGCCCCGGTGGCCCTGTTGCCCCAGCAGGCACAAACCACCGAGGATGCAAACGCTGCTGCGCGCCGCGCGCCAGCAAAGCCGGACGCCGCCGCCCGGGCCGAAGAACGGGCAAAACGTGCCGCCCGCAGCCGCCTGCGGCGCGGGGTGGGCCTGGCGCTGTTGTTCAGCAGCATGCTGCTTACTGTAAGCGCCCTGTTTTTAACGGCCTGGCGCCTTACCGGCGGCATGCCCAACGCCCTGTTCACCAGCACGCGGCACAAGCTGGTGCAAGAGCCACCCCCCGAGCCCCTGGTGGGGCTTACGGCCAGCCAGGTGTACGAGATGGCCGCTCCCTCGGTGGTAAGCCTGGAACTGTACGAGACCGGAGACGTCAGCCCGGCCTCGGGCGGCAGCGGCATTATTCTAAGCGAAGACGGCCTGATTTTGACCAACGCCCATGTGGTGTTTGACGTGCCGCTGGTGCGCGTGGTGCTGAATACCGGCGAGGGCTTTACGGCCTCCCTGGTGGCCATGGACCCTAAAACAGACCTTGCCGTGCTAAAAATTGACGCGCACGACCTTGTGCCCGCCCAGTTTGGAGACAGCGACGGGCTGGCCATAGGCCACCGGGTATATGTAATAGGCAACGCGGCGGGCATTTTCCCCGGCAGCAGCACCCAGGGCATCATCTCGGGGCTGGCGCGCCAGGTGTCCCTGCCGGCCGTTACCGGGGAAACCGTGCTGATGAGCGTTTTGCAAACCGATGCCGCCATCAACCCCGGCAACTCCGGCGGGGCGCTGGTGAACGCCTATGGCCAGGTGGTGGGCGTGTGCGTGGCCAAGCTGGAGGAAGAACACATCGACAACATCGGTTTTGCCATCCCCATCAACACGGCGGCGCTTATTGCCCAGCGCCTGATAGACACCGGCAATATTCCCGCCCCGGCCAAATTGGGCGCCAGCCTGCTGGCCCTGAACGAGACCATTGGCCCGGCCCGCGGCCTGCCCGAGCAAGGCCTGTATATTGTAGAGATTACCCCGCAAAGCCACCTGAATGAACTGGATGTGGCCGCCGGCGACGTGATTTTGCAGGTGGACGGCGTCAACGTGGCCACCGTGGCCGAAATTACCGAGATCATCGGCAAGAAGGACCCCGGCGACACCATTGAACTGACGATTTGGCGCCGCGGCACCCAACAGCAGCACTATATAATTGTAGAGTTGTACCGCCCTGCCGGCTAACAAACACGCCCCAAAACCGGCCGCCCGCGCCCGGGTGCCGGTTTGCTTTTTGGGGGCGCATGGTGTAAAATAGTGCCCACCTTGCCGGGCGGCGGGCCCGCCCGGTGGCGCACCAAAAGTATAAACAGGCATAGAAAATACAAATTGTATTGCAAAAAACGCCCTCGGTGCCGCCCTGCGCCGCCGCGGCAAAACCGCCCGCCCAAAGGGGGAAACCATGGTACAGGTGGCACCGTCGATATTGAGCGCCGACTTCGCCAACTTAGAGCGCGACTGCCGCCGGGTGGTGACGCGGGACGACCCCATGCTGCACTTCGACGTGATGGACGGGGTGTTTGTGCCTAACCTGAGCGTGGGCCTGCCGGTGCTGGAAAGCCTGGTAAAAGCCCTGCCCGAGGCCGTGTACGACGTGCACCTGATGATTTTACGCCCCCATTTGTTTGTAGAGCGCTTTGCTCGGGCCGGGGCCGACGCCATTACCATTCACTTTGAAAGCGAGAGCCCCCTGCGCAGCACCTTAAAGCAGATACGTGCCCTGGGGCTGAAGGCCGGGGTAAGCCTGCGGCCCGGCACCCCGGTGCAAGAGGTGTACAGCCTTTTGGAAGAGGTAGACCTGGTGCTGGTGATGAGCGTGGAGCCGGGCTTTGGTGGCCAGGCCTTTTTGCCCGAGGCCCCCGCCCGCATTGCCGCCTTGCGTGCCGAAGCGCAGCGCCAGGGTACCCCGCTGCTCATCGAGGTGGACGGCGGCATCAACGCGGCCACGGCCCCGCTGTGCATAGCCGCCGGGGCCGACATATTGGTGGCGGGCAGTGCGGTGTTCCACACGGCAGACCCTATGGCCGCCGTGCGCCAGATAAAGGGCGACTAACGGACAAAGACACAGAAATCACAAGAAATGCACACAAAAACCGAGGAATATATGAGCAAACACGGCAGAAAAATACACGAAGGCAATGCGCTGAACCGGGACTTTATCGCCATGACGGTGCCGGTTTACTTAATGGCCTTTTTCTTTTACGGGCCGCGGGCGCTGCTTTTGGGCCTGGTGGGTGTGCTTACCGCCCGCATTACCGACCGCTTTGCCGCCGTATTGCGGGGGCGAAGATACGACAGCACCGAGAATTCCTCGGTGGTCATTGCGCTTATTTTGGTGCTGATGCTGCCCGCCACCGTGCCCTACAGCCTGGTGGTTATGGCCGTGCTGGTGGCCGTGCTGGTGGGCAAAGAGGCCTTTGGCGGCTACCAAAGCTACCCGTTCAACCCCTCGGCGGTGGGCTTTTGCGTGGCGGCGGTGTCCTGGCCGCAGCAGGTGTTTCGCTACCCGGCACCGCTGAACTGGATGCTGCAGGAGAACCTCACCTTTGAACAGCTGCTCAGCCTGTGGCGGTTCGAGGGTGTCACGCTGGTAGAGGGCCCCTCGATGACGCTGCGCAACGGCGGGCTGCCCCGCATAGATTTTTGGGACCTTCTTTTAGGCAACTACGCCGGGCCCATGGGCCTTTGCTGCAGCCTGGTTATTCTGTCCTGTGCGGTATACCTCTTGGTGCGCCGGCGCATCTCAGTGCTGGCACCGGCGGGCTTTTTGGCCGTCGTCTGCCTCATCGCATTCGTTTTTCCGCGTTACTCTGAAATTTTCTTCGCTACATTCCCCCAAGACGTGATACAGCGGTTGCAGGTGGTGAAATTCGAGTTACTAAGTGGCGCAATCATCTTTGCCTCGGTGTTTATGATAAGCGAGCCCGGCACCCTGCCCAAAAACCCGCTCTCCCGGCTTATCTACGGCATTTTGCTGGGTTTTGCCACCATGATGTTCCGTTACTTCGGCACCTATGAGCTGGGCACCTGCTTTGCCATTTTGCTTGTCAACGCCGTCTCCGGCTACTTCGACAGGGCCATCGCCAGCCGCTCGGCCAAAAAGAAGGCGGCGCTCACCACGGCTTCGCCCTAGTAGGGCAAAAAGCCAGTACCGAAGCTTATCCACCCCCAGGAGAACCCCCACATGAGAGACGACAGGATACGCTATTTCGCCAAAAATATGGACCGCCTGTCCCGCCGGGACCGGGTGTTCTTAAACAACCCCGTCATCATGCAGGGGCTGGGGTTGGCGCCGGTGGTTATTCCGGCAACCACCCTGGGCAACGCCTTTATTCTGGCCGTGGGGGTGGCCCTGCTGCTTACCCCCACCCGCATGATTGCCACCTTCATTGGCCAGCGCACGGGGTCTTTTCTGGCCCGGGCCGTCACCTACGCCCTCACCGCCGGGGTGGTGTACATCGGCGTGGGGTATATCATAGATTATCTCTTCGGCACCGGTGCGCTGGCCGTGGGCATTTACCTGCCCCTGCTGGTGCTGGAGCCCTTGATTATCAAACGGTACGAGAGCCCCAAGCGCGAGCGCCTGATCACCTCGTTCAAAAAAGGCGTCATCACCACCATCGGCTTTTGCCTGGTATTGTTTTTGATGGCCGGCCTGCGCGAGCTTTTGGCCCTGGGCACCCTTGGTGGCATTGAGATTTTGCGGGTGTCGCTATTGCCCATGGCCAGCATGCCGGCGGGCGGGTTCATTTTGCTGGGGCTGGTGGCGTCGCTGTGGCGCGGGCTTGTAAACACCTTCAAGAAAAACATCAGCCTGGGGGTGAAAAACCTGCAATGAGCCTTGTAATGCAAAACCTAGGCACCTTTATGGTGTACGCCCTGGCGGCCATGTTTGTGCAAAACGCCGTGTTCACCCGGGGCTTCGGCGTCTCACGCCTTACAAAACTTGTGGCAGACTCTGCCGTGGACAGCATGACCTTCTGCGCGCTTTTGAGCCTTATTAACGTGCTGTGCGCCCCCATGAGCTATTTTGTGAACCAGTTTTTGCTGCAGCCCGCCTTTTGGTACCGCAACTATGTGCGGCCGTTGGCCTTCACCGTGTGCGCGCTCATCGCCTTTGCGGCGGTGTTCCTCGTTATTGCGCTGTTAAACCTGCCCAACAAGAAGGACCTTTTGGCCGTGCTGCCCCTGGCCACCCTGAACTGCGCCGTGCTGGGCCCCATGCTTATTACGGCAAACCAGAACTACAACTTTGCGCAAACCATGGGCTTTGCCCTGGGCAGCGGCCTGGGGTATGCCTTTGCGGTAATTATTGTAACCGAGGGCCAGCGCAAGATGAACAGCCGCAGCGTGCCTGCGGTGTTCCGCGGCCTGCCCATCAACCTTATCTACATCGGCATTTTGGCCCTGGCCATCTACAGCCTTACCGGCCACCGGGTGGCCATTTAGCCCTACAAAACCGCCACAAGGGAGAAACGCATGAAACAGCCCGTGTTCCTGCCCACAGAAATTTTGCTGCCCGGCCCGGCCGCCGCCCCCGAAAAATGGGCCGTGCTGGCGTGCGATCAATTCACCAGCCAGCCGGAATATTGGCAGCAGGCAGAGGCCCTGGTGGGCGACGCGCCCAGCACCCTGCACATCATCTTCCCTGAGGTGTACCTGGAGCAGCCCGGTGGCGAAGCGCGCATTGCGGGCATACACGCGGCCATGCAGAAGTACCGCCACAGCGTTTTGACGCAGGCGGTAAACGGCTTTGTGTATGTGGAGCGTACCACCCCCAGCGGCACGCGCTGCGGGCTTGTGGGCTGTGTGGATTTGGAGGACTATAGCTATGAAGCCGGCGCTGCGCCGCGCATACGCCCCAGCGAGGGAACGCTGGTGGAGCGCATTCCCCCGCGGCTGGCGGTGCGCCGTGGCGGCGCGCTGGAGTGCCCCCACATTTTGATGCTGGCAGACGACGCGGCCTGCACGGTGATAGAACCCATAGGCGAAAAGAAAGCCGCCCTTGCGCCGCTGTACGATTTTACACTGATGCTGGAGGGCGGGCGCCTGCAGGCCTGGGCCGTAACAGATGCCGCCGACATTGCCGCCGTGCAGGCGGCCCTGGCCGCGCTGGAGGAAGCGCCCGCCTTTGCCGCCCGCTATGGCGCGGCGGCCGGCGCGGCGTTTGCCCTGGCCGTAGGCGACGGCAACCACAGCCTGGCCACAGCCAAGGCCCTGTGGGAGGAAACAAAGCAAAACCTGACGCCCCAGCAGCAGGAAAACCACCCGGCCCGTTACTGCATGGTAGAGCTTTGCAACATCCAAAGCGCGGCCATCGGAATAGAGCCCATTCACCGCGTGGTGTTTGGCCCCAGCGCGGAGGAGTTCCGCCTGGCGTTGGAGGACTATGCCCGCCAAAACGCCGTGGGCATCAGCGCCGACGGCGACCAGCGCTTCACCCTGCTGTACGAGCAGTATGAAGAGGAGATCCACTTGCGGGACGCGCGCGAGGCGCTGGCAGTGGGCAGTGTGGACGCCGCCATTGCCTGGTGTGCCCAAAGCCACCCGGGCCTGCGGGTAGACTATGTGCACGGCGAAGACGCCGTGCGCCAGCTTGCCGCCGGCGGTGCCGTGGGCCTGCTATTGCCTCCGTTTGAAAAAAGCGATTTGTTCCGCGGGGTGGCGCTGGGGGGTGTGTTGCCCCGCAAAACCTTTTCCATGGGGCACGCCACGGAAAAAAGGTACTATATGGAGTGCCGGGCCATTTTATAAGGCGAAACGAAGTGTCGCGGTTTCCGGCTTTTCCTTATGGGAGAAATGCCGAATAAGGACGAAAATATGGAGCAAACCCGACGAATCAAACGATAATGCGCAAGAAACGCCAGAGTCAAATTATTAAAATAATAATTCTGATTTTTGACCCATTTTGCAACGTAGACTCCCGCATAAAGCCCGCCAAAGGCCGCCCCGGCGAGACAGTAAAACCCGGGAAAGTGCGTACGCACACCGATGGTGATAGACAAACATAGGAAACCGCAGGAAACACAGTGCCAAAAACAGGAAAAGGGGGACAAAATGCAGTTCAAAATCATCCATACCAACCTAAACGTGCTGAACCTGGAGAAATCCATCCTGTTTTACCAGGACGCCCTGGGCCTTACAGAGGTGCGCCGCATAGAGGCCGAGGACAAAAGCTTCACCCTGGCATTTTTGACGGACAGCGTGGGCCAGTATCAAATAGAGCTTACCTGGCTGGCAGACCGCAAGGCCCCGTATGACCTGGGCGACAACGAGACCCACATCGCCTTCCGCGTGGATGAATACGCCGAGGCCCACGCCCTGCACGAGCGGATGGGATGCATCTGTTTTGAGAACGAGGGTATGGGCATCTACTTTATTGAGGACCCGGACGGCTACTGGCTGGAGATTATTCCGCAGCGGTAGGCCTGTGCAGCACGAAAAAGCAAACCCCCGCGGCCACTTGGCCACGGGGGTTTTTACAGTAAAACGAAGAAAAACGACGATAACGCAGAGTATAAAAAGAAAAAACAAACCCAGGAAAAACCAAAAGAAATGCGGTAAAAAGGCAAGAAAGCTGCCCCGGCGGGCAAGAGAAAAGCAGTGATGTGGCGGGCCCCACACAGCGCGCAGGTGTTGCTTGTGAAAAAGAAACGCGAGGAGGGGCGCCTTGGGTAAACAGGCTGAATCTATCTGGCATTCCGGTATAACACACGCTGCTTGGTGTGCTGTGTGTGCGGCTTGGCTCGCTCGGCGTTGCAGGGCCCGCCCCGGCGCGATACCGCCGCCCCAGCAGAGGGTACAGCACGCGGCAGCACGGCGCACATGCCGGGGCAGCGTTACAGCGCTATACATAGGCGCAGCATGCCCGGGCACACTATACCGGCGGGGCACCATCGGGCGGGGTGCCCGCAGGTGTGTTGCCGGTGGGCGCTTCGCCGTTTTCCGGGGCATCATCTGCGGGGCCTTGTTGCGGGGCGCCTTCGGGCGCACTTGCATCAAAGGACGTGCTTTCGCCGGTGGGGGCATCCCCGCCGGCAAACCCATCGCCGTCAGTTGTCGCATCACCGGGCGCATCCTCGCTGCCGGGCACGGTGGCATTTTCGCGGGATTTTCCCCAGAATTTCCGCCGTTTTTTCCCGGGGGCCTTTTTGCTTGTGGTGGGCAGCGCCACGCCCTTCGCCGCCAGGCGCTTCACGGCGCTGCGCCGCACCAGGGTGTACACCACGCTGAACAGCGGGATGAAAAACAACATGCCGAACAGGCCCCCCAGGCCCCCGCCCACCATCACGGCCACCAGTATCCACATGGGGGGCAGGCCCACGCTACTGCCCACCACACGCGGGTAAATCAGGTTTCCCTCAAACTGCTGGATGATGACAAACAGAATGACGAACACCAGCGTGCGCACAAACCCCATGGAGAAAAACAATAAAAATGCCCCCAAAACACAGCCCAAAAATGCGCCGATCATGGGGATGAGCGTGGTGATGCCCACCATGATACTGATCAGCAGCGGGTAGTCGAACCCGCCGACCCACAGAACCACCAGGTAAATCAGGGTAACGATCAACGCCTCGGTGCATTGGCCGCTTACAAACCGGGCGTAGGTGCGGTATACCAGCTGGCCGGTTTCCAGCACGGTGTCGTACCGCTTCTGGGGCAGGTAGGCATACAGCAGGCCCTTGGTTTGGGCCAGCAGATGCTCTTTGCCGAACACCAGGTAAACGGCGAATACCACCCCCACAAAAAAGCTGACGAAGCCCCCCACGATGTTGGTGGCCACGCCCACGGCCGAGGAGAAAAAGTTGCCGGCGCCGCTGGTAAGCAGGCCGCTTATCTTGCCGGTGATGTCGGCCCAGTCAAGGTCCAGGTTTTCCAGCCACTGTTCCACCAGGGGCACATAGTCCAGCCAGGGCTGCAGCAGCTTTTCGGTTTGGGCAATATAGCCGGGCATGTTGTTTGCCAGGGTAAGGGCTGTTTGCCACAGCTGGGGGATGACGACAAACACGATGATGGCCAAAAAGCCCAGCAGCAGCACCAGGGTGATGCCGAAGGACAAGGGGCGCTTTGCCCGGCCGCCCCGGCCGCGAAACAGGTGCTTTTCTATGGCGGCCATGGGCAGGTTTAGCAAAAAGGCCAGGATAAGCCCCAGCACAAAGGGGAACACCAGCCCCCACGCAAAGCTTAGCACCTGCCCCACGGCAGAGATGTTGTACAAAAGCCAGGCAAACAGGATGCCGCCGCCCAAAAGCAGCGCGGCGCGGGCCCACACGTTGCGGGTAATTTTCATGCACGCACCCCCATGTAAAATGGAAGAAATGGATTCGTATATTAGATAGTACCATATCCCGTGGCGGTGTGCCATCGCATTTTGCGGGAAAAGGGCGGCGCGCGGCGGGGCAAAACCGGTTGCTTTTTGCCGGGGGAATAGGTATAATGGGCATTGCTGGCAAAGCCGGCCCAGGCCAAAAGAAAGCCCCTGGCCCGGGCAAAATATGCGCCCGTAGCGCAGTTGGATAGCGCGTTTGACTCCGACTCAAAAGGTCGCTGGTTCGAATCCAGTCGGGCGTACCAACCGCACATAATCCGAACCACAGACTAGCCGTGAAAACGGTTGGTGATGGGTTCGGATTTGTGCTTTTCTTCGAAAAGTAGCCTCTATACCCTATCAAAGAAACGGGCCCGGCCTCACATAATTGTGAAAGCCGGGCCCGTTTTCCTTGCTATGCAAATAAATATCAGCTTGCCTTGTTGCGCTGCCGCCGGCGGCGGTATATCACCAAACCGCACAAGCCCAGCCCAATCAAGGCTGCTGTACCCAGCCCCACCCAGCCCGGTATGTTGCTGCCGTCGCCCGTCTGCGGGCTACCGGGGCCAGGGTCTGGCGCTGGTTCAGGGGTTGGTGTTGGTGCGGGCGTGCCCCCGCCGGTGCTCACCAGCGTTACCACGGTGGCGCTGCCGGTGGTGCTTTCCACCGCAATGTCCGCATCTTGCGGGGTGCCGGTGGCAAGCTGGGCGGCGGGCGCCACCTGCCAAATGTACCCGGCCACAGCATGCTGCAGCGGCACGGCTTGGTGCGCGGGCCGCTTGTAGGCATTGGCGCCGTCGGTGAGGGTGAGGCGGGCCGCCGATGCCCCGAACACCACTTTGGTGCTGGTGTTTTCAAGCCGCATCCCGGCGCCGGCGGTAGCCGTAGTTTGCGGTGTGGTGCTGTTTCCCCCGGTGGCCGCCAGCTGGCCGGAAAGGATCAGGTTCCCGGCGCTGCTGTTCATAAACACCCCGCTGCCGCCCTCGGTGCCGGCCGCGCCGCCGGTGGAATTCACCACGGCGCCGGCCGCCACGGTAAAGCCGCCGGTGCCGTCAATTGATATTCCGTAGCCGCCAGTACCGGTGCCGGTGGTGGCGGCGCCGGTGGCCGCCAGGGTGCCTTCCACCGTCAGCCCGCCGGCGGCGGTGATGTGCACTCCGTCGCCGGCGGCGGCACTGCCGTCGGCCGTGCCGCCGGTGGCCTCGGTGGGGGCCGCCAACAGGGCGCTTTCGCACTTGATGCCATGCCCGCCGGTGCGGCTGCCGTGGCCGGCCCCGCCAAAGGCTTCCAGGCTGCCCCCCAGCACCTCCATCGCGCCATCAACAACCAGGCCATTCCCGCCACCGCCATTGGTGGTGCCGCCCGCGCCCCCGGTGGCCGCCACACGCAGGGCGCTGCCCGCCTCCATGGTCATATTGCCAGATATAATACCTATACCTAGCGCACCATCCAGTGTACCATCCCCCGCGCCGCCGGTGGCGGTGAGGGCGCCGGCGCCATTCAATACCAAACTGCCGCTGTTCACCCAGATGCCATAGCCGCCGGAGAGCCCGGTAGCCGGGCCGCCGCCGGTGGCCGCCAGGGTGTGCGCGGCGCCGCCCCCTGTGATGGTGAGGCCGGCGGCGCTGCGGATGCCATAGCCGATGCGAGTGTTGTTGGCGCCGCCGGTGAGCGACACGCCGCCGGAAAAGTGGAGGATGTGGGACCCGGAGGCGCTGGTAAAGTTCAGGGCGTGGGCATAGACCATGGTGGCCGGCGCTGTAAGGGTAAGGTTTGCCAGGGTAAGGGTGGCAGCGTCTTCCGTTACTTCAATGTATACGTTGGTCAACGCCGTCCCGCCGCTGCTCAATGTTACCGGCCCGGCTGTGACTACCACAATCTTGATGGGGCTGGCCGGGCTGCCACTCAGCAAAAAGCCGTCGCCGTCCCCGTTTGCACTGATGGTCAACGTATTGGGCGAGCCAGCAGTATAACTCCAGCCGTTGCCGCTTTCCCCGCCCGTCAATGTGTCCAGTTGGATAGTTTCCACCGCGGCCCTTGCCCGCAGGGGCAGGGCCAGGGCCAGCGCCCCAAACAGGGCCAGCATAAGGGCCAAAACCAGCCCCAGGCTGGCCATGCGCCTGCCGTGTGTGTGTGGTGCCGTTTTTGTGTTGTTCATGGTTTTTCCTCCCCTTTTTGCCGCGCAGGGCGGATGTTCCCGCCGGGATGTTGCCAAATGGAAACAGATTGTGTATACTAAAGCTACAATATTTAATCTATTGTACCGCATATTTCGCGATAGTTCAACCACAAATATCGGGTGTTCAACCTTGAACAGTTATCCATTAGTTTTGTAATCCACGGCTTGAATATGCCGTGGATTTGTTGTATATTCAAAAAACAATTTTAGGGCCGGAGGTTCACGCGTTTTATGGATGAAAAATATTTCCCCACCCGGCTGGCCGTCGTAATGAGAAAACTGGGGGTTTCGGCCCAACGGCTGGGCCGGGAGTGTGGCATTTCCAATTCCCTTGTCAGCCGCTGGCAACACGGCACACGCCCCCTTACGCCGCGCAGCAAGGCCGTGCCGCAGCTTGCGCGTGCATTGCTGCGGCTGGATACAGGCGGCGCACTGGATGACCTGCTGGCCCCCTACCACAGCGGCGGCGAGGATGACGAAACCGCCATGTGTGCCTTTTTGCTGGCCCCGGTTGAACCCGGCCTGCCCGACCGTGCCGAAGCGCCCGCGCCTGAACAGAGCGGCGACTATGTGGTGCAGCACCGGGTGTTGCTGGGGCGCAGGGGCTTCCGCAAGGCTGCCCTGTTGATGCTGGACTACCTGCTGGCCCTGCCGCCGGGCCGCGAGGTGGTGGTGCTGTGCCAGGGCCGGTACGACTGGCTGGTGGGGGATATTGTGTTTGTGCTGCAGTTCATCCAAAAGCTGCAAAAGGTGGTAAAGCGCGGCACCACCCTCACCGTCATCAATCGCCGGGGGTACAGCATAGCCGAGACCGCCGCCTTTGCCGGGCCGTGGCTGACGGCCCACTTGCACGGGCATATCCGCAGCCTTTACTACGACGGCGAGCTGCCGGTGGGCGACAGGTTTATCGCCTCCATCAAGGGCTACTGGTGCGGCTACGCTGTAGAGGATGAAACCGCCGAGGACAGTTTGTATATCACCCTGTACACCGACCCACGGGACATTCGCCGGGGCGAGATGGTGTGCGACACCTACCGCGCCCAGAGCGCCCCGGCTAGCCAGTACGGTTTTTTGCAAAACCCTGCGGGCAGCACGGAAAGCCCGCGTCTATGGCAGGGCGGCCCGTTGCCCCGCTGGCCCCAGCCGGAGGCCGAGGCCCCCACCGGCGCCTTTTACGCCCTGTGCCGCACTCCCTGCTTTGGGGTGATGACGCGGGCGGAGTGGACCACCGTTTGTGGAGATGATGCCCCGCCCGAACTGCCGGAATACCTGTTTGCGCAAGGCAAGGCCTTTGCGCCGGAGCCGCACCGCATCATACTGTGCCGCGAGGATGTGCGCGAGGCACTTACCAAGGAGCGCAGCCAAAGCCTGCCGCTTTCTACCCTGCTGCGCCGCCGCGCCTTTGTGCCCAGGGATATGCTGGCCGCCCAGCTAAAGCGCCTGCTGGCCGCCGCCGAGGCGCGGGATGATTTTGAAATTGCTCTGGTGCCCCGCAGCGCCTTTGCAAAGCTGACGCTGGAACTGGTGTGCTGGCAAAACAGCGCCAGTGTGGGTTGGCTGCAAGACGGCAGCCAGAGTGTATTCGCCAACGACAAGGCCACCAGCGGCAGCTTTTACGGTTTCCTCGGCCATACCTGGGGCAAACTGCAACAGGGCTGGAAGCGCAAACGCCACACCCTGCCGCTGCTGCGCAAGTGGCTAGCGGGCAAGGGGCTGGATGTGCAGGAGAAGGACAGCAACATTGTGAGAAGCTGGGATGTGCTGCCAAAGGAGTAAAGCCAATGTTTTTGTTGTATCGTTATTTCACTATCGCAATAACCATATGAGCCTTCTATTTTCCCTCGGCAGTACCGTACCTTACAGGCACCAATACTATTCAAGTAAAACCTGGTTTTAAACGATAATACGCACATAAGCTATCGCACACAAAACACGATACACCGCTATATTTCAAAAGCATTGCTAGCATCCACCCTTCCGCAAGGTTCAGCCAACCCCAAAACCCACAAATAAAGCAACCGGGGCAGCTTACGCTGCCCCGGCGCTGGTTCTGGCGGTCACTTTCTGGGCCTGTCCTCTTTCTCTTTGGCCGCCTGCTGTGCTTTCCACTCCGCGAACTCCCTCTGACCTTCCTCACTTTCAAAGAATGCTTGGATAGCGGGGAGTAGCATTTCCGCGATGCTCTCTATCTCGTGCTCCGGGATGCCTGTTCCGTAGTCCTTTTTCTTCTTTGCCCTTGCCACCGGCGGTGCCCTCCATATTCAGTTTTCAAGGTGCTTTATGTGTGTTATCGATAGATTCACCGTTCCCTTCCGCGCTCGCGGCGCTGTTTTTCTTTCTGTGCAGCTTTCAGTTCTTTCAGCATATCGGGAGGGATAAGATCTATCACCCGCTGCCGTTCCCGAATCTCTCTTTGTAGCCTTCCCACCTCCAATCGGTGCTGCATTTTGCTCTCGCTGTTTGCCGCTGCCTTTTCCGCCAGGGCGTCCGCCAAGGTAGCTTTTTCTTCTGCCAGCATGTCGATGGTTCCACGGTATTTCTTGAGGTACCCCGCAAAGTCTTCCATCTTCGGGAACCATTTGTGCAGCAGGGCCATCGCCTCGTCCCGCTTCTTCCCGGCGTTCAGCGGGTTGATGCTGGTGAGCAGGCTCTCTATCTCCTGTGCTTGCTTTGTGAGGTCTACCGATTGCTTGAACACCCTCATGGGGATGTGCCGCCGCCCGGTTTCCCTTGAGGGCTCGCCCCGCTCCAAGCTGGGGTAGGCTGCCACCATGTGGGTGTGGAACTCGTCCTGCCACTTGGAGAGGTTGCCCCGGTTGCCGAGGATGTCCTTTGCGGAGAGCCGGTTATCCTCGGTGAGCGGTACGAAGGTCAGGTGCAGGTGGGGCGTTTTCTCGTCCATGTGAACCACCGCCGAAACGATGTTCTGTTTGCCTATCTTCCGGCAAATGAACTCCGCCGCCCGCTTGAAGTAGGCTCTGACATCCTCCACCGTGTTATCCTTGAAGAACTGGGGGCTGGCGGTGATGAGGGTATCCACAAACCGGGTGCTGTCCTTCCGGGTGCGGCACCCCGCCGCCGTGATCCGGCTGTCTATCTCCTGCCGGTAACGGCCAGCGGGCCGGATGATGTGGAAGTTGTACTTGCTCCTGCTAATGTCGATGTCGGGATTGCTGGCGTACTTTTCCTTGGTGCGCTCGTGGTGGGCTTCCAGCCCTCCGGCGGCGCCGCCCTTGTGTTTTGCGAACCGTAGAATACCGTACTGTGGAATTGGTATCGCCCTCCTTCTGTTGTGTGGGGTATCACTTCCTCTCGGACTAAACGATTTAGTTTAATCTACACTTATGATACTAAACATATATGCTTATGTCAAGCACGAATATAGCTTTTTTGTTAAATATTCTTCTTGCCAATCACTAATCAAATATGTTAAGCTGAATGCAAGCAAGAAAATGGCACAAAAGAGGTGCAGCCATGCAGATTGGGGAACGTATAAAGCATGCCCGGACACACCGGGGCATGACACAAAAAGAACTGGGCATGGCAGTGGGCTTTGATGAAAAAACAGCCGACGTGCGCATAGCGCAGTATGAATCCTCCACGCGGGTACCCAAGGCCGATATGCGTAACAAACTGGCGGAAGCCCTGCACATCAACTACCGGTACTTCTTTGATTCCCACAACTACGCCGCCGAAGATATTATGTTTCTTCTCTTTGAGTTGGACGAGCAGCACCAGCTGGAACTCTCGCCTTTTGACAACGATGGCGCCACCGGCATCAATATCCACATTCCCTATCCGCTGGTAGATGATTTTCTGGCCGGGTGGATGAAAGAGAAGCAAGCCCTGGCTGATGGCTCCATCACAAAATCTGATTACACAGAATGGAAGCTGAACTGGCCGCGCTCCGCAGACGATAGGAAAGACAAATAGCAAAAAGCCGCCAGCCGGTCAAGAGTGGCGCTCTGCGCCACCGCCTGCGGCGGCTTCGCTCTTGACAGGCCGACAACTTTTTACAGCGTGGCAAACAGGTGGGTAAGCCCCAAAGTGGCTTACCCACTCCACCAAAGGAAAAAGGGCCGGGCAAAGCTGCCAAAATCAATCCATCTTCCTCACCGCAAGACTGATTTTTCCGGCAGCTTTTTATATACCTGTCCCTTTGGCTTTTGTGGTAAAATGGGGTTGTGTATATGCACCAAAACTGCCCATTTTTTGCAGCCCCTGCGTGACAGGTATAACACACTACACTTTGCTGCGCAAAGTAGTGTGCCAAATGGGGCTGCGCCCCCTTTGGAAACCCCCGCCCGGATGGAGTGCCACTTGGCTTTTCCATCCGGGTTGCCGCCTGCGGCGGCAAAGAAAACACAAGCATTTTTGGCAAAATCAGAATATCATATTTACAAATACCATATATTCGAGTATACTAAAACAAGATAAACTGATGTGGAGGTATACGACATGGCAGAACTCGGCGGGCGGCTTCGCTCCCTTCGTGAAGGGGCCAAGCTGCTGCAAAAGGATATTGCCGCAAAAATTGGCACTACGCAGGCCAGCATCAATCGGTACGAATCCAGTAGCGGCACCCCACCCACCGACACCCTGCTTTGGTATGCAGACTATTTTGATGTTTCTCTTGATTACATCTATGGCCGTACCGATGACCCGCGCGGCAAGCTGTATGACTACAAGCCCGAAGTGCTGCGGGAAATATCTGAAAAAAATGAAGAAATCCGGCAGTTTGTGGCAATGTGCTTTGACCCCAATTCTTCTATTAATCCCCGGTTGAAAGAAATGCTGACCAAGATGCTGACGGAGGGCCAGAAATGAACGGTGTTTTTTATCTGCGCTATTCTGACAGCAACCAGCGCGAGGAGAGCATAGAAGGGCAGCTGCGTGAGTGCCAGGCATACGCCGAAAAGAACGGCATCACCATGCTAGGCAGTTACATTGACCGTGCATTTTCAGCCAAGACCGACAACCGGCCAGAGTTCCAGCGCATGATGAAGGACAGCGGCAAGCGTCTGTTCGACGTGGTGATTGTGTGGAAGCTGGACAGGTTCGCTCGCAACCGCTACGACAGCGCCCATAACAAGGCTCTGCTGCGCAAGAATGGCGTCAAGGTTATATCCGCCACCGAGAACATTTCCGAAGGTTCAGACGGCATTCTGCTTGAATCTGTGCTGGAAGGGTACGCCGAATACTTCTCTGCGGAGTTGTCCGAAAAGGTTATCCGGGGCATGAAGGAGAACGCCTACAAATGCCAGTGGAACGGCGGCGGTATCCCGGTGGGCTATGTGATTGACGAGAGCAAGCATTACCAAATCGACCCGTTGACCGCGCCGCATGTTCTGGATGCATTCAAGAAATACGACAAGGGCAGCACTATTCGGGAAATCGAAATCTGGCTGAACGAAAAGGGTGTGCAATCTTGGCGCAAGAAGCCCATTCGTTTTGATGCCGTGAACCGTATGCTGAAAAACCGCATCTATATTGGGGAATACCATTTTCGTGATGTAGTGGTACCTAATGGCGTACCGGTCATTGTGCCGGAGGACTTATTTGAAAGGGTGCAAAAGCAGATGACTAAAAACAAAAAGGCACCATCCCGGCATAAGGCCGAGGACGATTACCTTCTCACGACAAAGCTATTCTGTGGGAAATGTGGCTCGTTCATGGTAGGCGAGTGCGGCACCAGCAACACCGGGGCCACCTACCGCTATTACAAGTGTGTGAGCGTGAAGAAGCGCCGGGGCTGCGACAAGAAGTCAGTCAAAAAGGAATGGATTGAAAACCTTGTGGTGGATGAAGCTATCCAAATGCTGTTTAACGATAAGCTGGTGGAGGGCATCGTTGACCGAGTAATGGACTTGCAGAAAAAGGAGAACACCACCATCCCCCTGCTGCGCCAGCAGTTGGCCGAAGCCGAAAAAGCCATAGCAAATATGCTGAACGCCATCCAGCAGGGTGTCCTTACTTCTTCTACCAAAACACGGCTAGAAGAACTGGAGCAGACCAAAAGTGAGTTGGAAGTGGCGATTATCCAAGAGGAAATACAGAAGCCTACGCTGACAAGGGAATTTGTAACATTCTTCATTCAGCGCTTCCGCAACACAGATGTAACGGACAGGGAGCAGCGCCAGCGACTGATTGACAGCTTCATCAATGCAATATACCTCTATGATGATAAGGTCGTTCTAACATTCAATTACAAGGAAGAAAGCAAGACCATCACCCTCAAAGATGTAGAGCAAGCCTTTGGTTCGGATTTAGAAGCGTTGGGGGTACCAAGGAAAATCCCGCACCTTAGTGCGGGACTTTTTCTTGGTATTCTGTTCAAATGGATTCGAACCAGCGCTGGTTCAGCCCGAGTGTGCGCGCAGCGCGGCACGAGGCATCCAGTCGGGCGTACCATCCGTTGTATCGCAAAAAAGCACTGTGCAAAGGTGCGGGCTTTTTTGCAGAAACAACGCACATCGGCGCAGGCCGATGCTACCATTTCCACTTCAACGGCAAGGAGTTTATACAGCTGATTTGACCGCCCGTGCATTGGTGTCGCCTTATTAGAGTCTATCAGTGATGGCCATAGGATGCGCCCAGCGGCGTAGTATTCGCTATGGGGCGCCTTTTCTTGGCAAGGCGCCGGCAAACCCATTTGCATAGCATCTAAATATATTATATAGTATAGTAATTCAGCAAATGACCATCTGGCTTCTGGGGTGTGTGCCGCCGTGAAAAGCCACAGATGCTATACTTTATGTGCGGGGCCATCTTGCCGGCTGGCCTGTTGATGGTTTGCCTTTTCTGCGAAGTTGGAATATACACGGATATGCAGGCTTTGGCGGCTTTTTTGTTTTGCCTTGCTTACCGTCGTTTTGCAGGGTGGGTGGCGCAAAACCCTGTCCATCAAGATTACATGCCTAGTTGTCTGTGCGTCCAGGCGGCATTTGTACATCAATGCTGATTACTTGGAATAGGGTTACCGCAGGAGGAAACATATGACCGCAAAACCACTGAAGGTGAGCAACCGGCAGTTCATCTGGATTGCCCTGTTGTCGCTGGCTGTGTTCGCGAGCAACCTGTTCCTGTTTTATATCCAATCCATTGAGCTATCCCTGTCCGATTTTCCGACGCACATTGTCTTTTCGCTGGAGGGCGACAGCAACTACTCTCTGCTGCACATCCTGGTAAAGCTGCTGCACGGTGTCTGGAGCAACACCGTCCTTATGTCGACGCTCCTGGCCCTGATGAGTGTGGCCGCCGTGTGGGCGGGCTGGGCCCTGTTGCGGTACCTGGCGCCGGATGCCTCGCCGCTGTTGCTGTTTTTTGCCGCTTTTGCCTGCACCATGGAGATTTCACTGTACATCCCTGCTTTGGGGCCCATGTACCTGGGGTCTTATGGGGCGGGTGTGTGGCACAACCCCACTTACACGCTGTTGAAGCCGCTGGCGGCGCTGGCGCTGCTGTACTATCTGAAAATATGCAAAACCTACCTGGATAAATTTCCCTGGACGCACTACGCCATTTTTACCGTGGTACTGACACTGTCTACCTGGGTGAAGCCAAGTTTCTTTGTTAGTTTTGCACCGGCCATGGCTGTTCTGCTGCTGCGCGATTTCATCACCAGGCGCGGCAAGGGCTTTGGCCGCATGGTGATTTTAGGGTTGAGCGTGGCGCCCAGCCTGCTTATCATCGTGATGCAGTCTCTCATTTTGTTCGACGACGCCAATGCGGTCAGTATCGGGTGGCTCACTGTTCTGGGCCATTACACGCAGTACCCTGTGCTCTCACTGCTGAAATCCATCGCTTTCCCCGCCGTTGCACTGGCGGTGTGCGGCCGGGCGCTAAAAAACAACACGGCAGCCTGGGCTGCCGTGTTGAACACGCTGTTTGCCGTCACCTATGCCTTTTTGCTGTACGAAACAGGCCGCCGGCTGGCGGAGGGGAACTTCATGTGGGGGGCATTCATCGCTGTTTTCCTGTTGTTTTTGGTGGCCACTGCCGCGCTGTTCCAGTGGCAGGCCAAGAACAAGATTATCCGGTCCGGCAGCATGGCACAAAAAACCGGGTTTTGGGTTATGGCCGCCCTGCTGGCGGCGCACATGGTGTTTGGCATTATTTATTACGCAGGTATTTTTGCTTACGGCACCTATTTGTACTAAACCACCCCAACAGCGCCGCCAAAGCCACAATGCTCATCCACAGCCCTGCAACCAGCCCGGGCGGCATATAGTGTAGGGTAATCTCGTTTTCACCCGCCGGGCAGGCAATGCCCATGAAGCCGCCGCTCACCTTGTGGATCTCGGTGGGTCGGCCGTTCACCTCGGCAGACCAGCCCGCGTCCCAAGGGATGGACAGGAACACAATATTCTCCTGCTGCAGCGTGATGCCTATTTCGTAGCCGGTGTTTGTTTTTGCTGAATATCCGGCGGTTGTTTGCCTGCGGGCCGCTACATCTGCTTCAAACCCCTCTGCGGACAGCGATTCCAGCACATCCGGGGGAACGGGCTGCATCATTTCGCCAAAGGCAGCCGCTTGTTCTTCTGTGACCACCAATGCCCGCACCAGCGCCCAGTGCTTTGTCTCCTGCGGCAATGCCCGGAATTGCGTTTCGGTCATAATTTCGTTGTAGGTGAAGCCCAGTGGGATGTACCATTCGCTTTCATACACATTGAAATTACCCTGCGTGGTGTAGTGCTCCCAGCCGGGCACGCCGTCCGCCCCCGTGCCGGCGCCGTAGCGCACCCAGTACCGTGCGCTGAGGAAGGCCCGGTAGCCGTAGTCCGCCTCGGGCAGGTTGCTGATGACGGTGCGGGGGATGCCCAGCAAGTCATAAAATCCGAAGATGGAGGGGGCTATCGTGCTGGAGAAGGATTCCATGGACGGGTATCCCGCCATCACACCCAGGTTGTAGAAATGGTAGCCGTCCGCATCGATGCGGTAGTAGGTCTCGCTCTGGGGCAGGTCTAGCGTTTTGGGCGCCGTGTACAGGGTTTTGGGGCCGGAATCGTCCCAGGTTTTGTGCATACGGTAAATGTTGTGCAGCCCGGTGGAGGCCGCGAATAGCATTACCAGGGCCAGCAGCGCCGCCGCGCCCCAGCGCTTTTTCTGGATGCGGCGGGTGAACAGTGTGATGCCGAAACCCGCCAGGCTGGTGAACACATAGACGGCCGCGGGCACCAGGTTGTACACAAAGGTCACCTGGTAGTACAATATAAACCATGCCGCAATGAGCCCAAAGACGCCCCACAGCCCAAGGTAGCTGATGACTCCGCGCTTCAGCGGGATTTCCGGCGTGTCCAGCGTGCGGGCCGTGGCCAGGCACATCACCAGGGTGGGCATAAAGTACCAGCGTGTGTAGTACTCGGCGTTCAGCGCCACAAACACGCTGTTCAGCACTGGCACCAGCAGAAACACCGCGCACACCGCCAGCATCACGGCCTCGAAGCTTTTGCGGCGGTTCAGCACCCAGGCCATGGCCAGCACAATGCCGAACAGTGGCAGGTACAGCTCACCCCCGTTGAAGAAGACCTCCAGGAAAAACCCGCGCGAAAAGTTGCTCTCGGCGGGCAACAGCAGGCCGCGCACCCACTCGGCAATATAGATGGGCTTGGGCACCAGCATGCGCCACACGCTTTCAAACGCGGCGTCCGCGCGGGGCGAGGCGCCCACCATCAGCACACTGGGTAGCCACAGCACGGCCGAAAGCCCCACGCCTATGGCACTTTCGGCCGCCATGCGGCCAAACAGCCGCCCTGTCAGCCGGGGGTACTCGCGGGTGGCCGTTTTCACCACATAGTATATCACCAGAAAAACGGCCTGCCCAAAAAACAAAAACCAGTTGCACAGCGCGCACAGCGCCACTGTAATGGCAAACCAAAACCGGCGGCCGCGCAGCACGGCTTGGTCCAGCGCCAGCAGCATGAAGGGGAACAGGGCCAAAGCGTCGGCAAAGCTGTTGAAGTTGAGGTTGCTGATTTGAAACCCGCAGAAGGCGTACAGCAGGCTGCCCACCAGCGCGGATGTATCGGTTTTGGTGTACTGCCGCAGCCAGCAGTAGGCCGCCAGCCCGCAAACGCCCAGCTTGAAGATGAGCATCCAGGGCGCCAGCAGGTAAAAGCCGTTTGCAGGGAACAACAGGCTGAGCCAGAAAAACACGCTGCCGATGGGGGAAAAGCTGAAGCCCGGCACAAAGGCGGTGCCCAGGTCCAAGGTGTCGCTCCATAGCACATCGCCGGTTTTTACGGCGCTGTTGGCAAAGGTCCAGTAAGGCACCTGCTGGTGCACATAGTCGCTGCCGATATAGAAGCCGTCCTGCCCGATGGTGTACGGCAGGATAAACAGTGCGGCGGTGAGGGCCGAGAGCAAAAATGCGGCATAATACCCCCGGCCCCTGGCAAGGGTGGGGAGGATACGCCGCGTCAGGGCCGGTTTTTCTGCAACCAAAGAAGCACCTCACAAAAACAGAGTGAACGGAGAAGGCAAAGGCATGAACCAAACCCAAAGTAAGGCCAAAACCTACCTGCTGCTGTACGCTGCGCTCATCCTCTACTCGTTCATCAGCGTGGTGTCCAAGCTGACGGGCCGCTTCGAGGTACTTTCGCCGGGGTTTGTTGGGCTGTATACCGCGGTGGTGGCGCTGCTGGGGTTGTATGCCCTGCTGTGGCAGCAGGTGCTGAAGCGGCTACCGCTGCTTACCGCCTATGTGAACAAGGCCGTTACCATCGTGCTGGGCATGGTGTGGGGGCTGCTGTTTTTTGGCGAGCCCATCAAGTGGAACATGCTGCTGGGCACGGCCATTATTGTGGCCGGGGTGGTACTGATGGGGAAGGCCGATGAGTGATACGCTGTTGTTTTCGCTGGTGATGCTTGGCTCGGTGTTTATTTCGGCCTGCGCGCAAATACTGCTGAAGCAGGCGGCGAACAAGACCTACGCCAGCCGCATCAAAGAATACCTGAACCCGCGCGTCGTCATTGCCTATGGCATTTTCTTCGCGTCCTCGCTGCTCACCATGTTCAGCCTGCGGGTGGTGCCCTTGGCCTTTGCGCCGGTGATTGAGAGTTGCAGTTATGTGTTTGTGGCCGTGCTGGGTTACTTTATGCTGCACGAGAAGCTGAACCGTAAAAAGGTGCTGGGCCTGGCGCTTATTGTGGCCGGGGTGGTTGTTTTCGCGCTGTAACGGCTAGTCTTCGGGCGGCTTTTGGGGCTCTATCACCGTGCGCACCACATACTGCGGCGCATTGTTCACACTGATGTACATGCGCCCCACATATTCCCCGATGAGCCCCAAAATCAGCATGATCATGCCGCCGATGAACAGCAACGTGGCCATGGTGCTGCTGTAACCCAGCGGTACATCTGGGGTGATAATTTTGTTGACGATGGTCCAAATTAGCATGGCAAAGCCCGCCAGCCCGGTGAGAAACCCAATGAAGGTGGCAATGCGCAGCGGCTTTACCGAAAAGGACGTGAAGCCGTTTACCCACAGCGCAAGCAGCTTGCCAAAGGTGTAGCCGCTTTTCCCCGCCGTGCGGCTGCGGTGCGTTACAGGCACGTTCACGATGCTGTCGGTTGTGCGCAGTATCAGCCCGATAATGTAGGGGTAGGGGTTTTGGTATTTCAGCACCTCGTCTATGACGAAGCGCCGCGCCGCAAAATAGCTGGACACCAGCAGGTTTTTGGGTTTGCCCAGCATCCAGCGCGCCATCACGTCATTCAGCCCGCTGCCAAAATTGCGCAGCGGGTTGTGTTTTTTGTCCGTATAATTGGCATAAACCACATCGCTGCCTGCCTGTATGGCCGTCACCAACTTGCCTGCCTCATCCGCCGGGGTTTGGCCGTCGTCGTCCAGGCAGATGACAATGTCGCCCGCTACATGTGCAAAGCCAGCCATCAGCGCCGCGTGCTGGCCAAAGTTTTTGGCCAGCGACACGCCCGTGACACGGGGGTTTTCTGCACATAATTGCACAATGACTTCAAAGGTATTGTCCGGTGAGGCGTCGTTCACCAGGATGATTTCGTGCCCATAACCCGGCATCGCCGCAACGGCTGTCTCTATTTCGCCAACCACAGCGGCAATGGTGCCGGCGCTGCGGTAGCAGGGAATCACAAAGGAAAGCATCGTCATAGCGGCCCGGCCTCCTCGGGTTTGGTGTTTGCCTCATGCGGGTTCAGCGCGGCCATCAGCACAATGTTGCGAAAGCGCCCGTCGGTGAACACATCGTCCGCCAACACACCCTCTTTGCAAAACCCCGCCTTCTCGTAGCTGCGTATGGCGGTGGCGTTTTCTTCATATACCCTTAAAAAAACCCGGTGCAGGTTCATCTCGTCAAAGGCATGCCGCAAAATCTGCCGCGCGGTTCCGGTGCCTACGCCCTTGCCGCGCGCACTTTCCTCCCCGATGAAGATGCCAAACTCTGCTTTGCGGTGGCCGTGGTCCACATCGCGCAAAAAAACAGAGCCCACGGGCAGCCCATTCAACAAAATGATGAACTGCACCACTTCACCGGTTTCCACACGCTCGCGCATCCAGCGCAGGTGGGCTTCCTCGGGAAGCTCTTGCTGCCAGATGAAGTTACTGCGTACAAAACCGCTGTTGCGCCAACGCAGAATGTCCGGGGTGTCCTCCTCGGTGATGGGGCGCAGTGCCACACCGCCGTTTTCCGGCGCCTTGTCTTCCGGTATCATACACACCCAGCCCCCTCCACAAATGAATTGCCGATATGGCGTCAGTTCACGGCATAAAAATCGTGCACCGCCTCGATTACCCGGTCCACATCCTGCGTGGAGAGCCCGTAGTACAGCGGCAGGCGCAGCAGGCGCTCGCTCTCGGCCGTGGTGTACACGTCCTGCCCAGAAAAGCGGCCGTATTTGTGGCCGGCAGGCGCGCTGTGTAGCGGCACATAGTGGTACACCGCCAGAATGTTCCGCACCTTCAGGTGGGCCAGCAGGCGGGTGCGCTCGTCCAGGTTGGCCGCCTTCATGTAGAACATGTGCGCGTTGTGGGTGCAGTGCGCCGGGATGGTGGGTAGCACCACCCGCCCTTTGGCGGCCAGGGCCGAAAAAGCCGCGTTGTAGCGCTGCCAAATGGCCATGCGGGCATCGGTTATCTCCTGCGCGGCCTCCAGCTGCCCCCACAAAAAGGCGGCGTTCAACTCGCTGGGCAGGTAGGAGGAGCCCCACTCCACCCAGGAATACTTATCCACCTGGCCGCGGAAGAACTTGCTGCGGTCGGTCCCTTTTTCCCGGATGATTTCGGCGGCTTCCGCCGTGGCGGCATCGCCCAGCAGCAGCGCGCCGCCCTCGCCCATGCTGAAATTTTTGGTCTCGTGAAAGCTGAAGGTGCCGAAATGCGACATCGCGCCCAGCGCCCGGCCTTTATAGCTTGCCATCACGCCCTGGGCTGCGTCCTCCACGATGTACAGGTTATGCTGCCGGGCGATATCGGTAAATTCGTCCATCTCGCAGGCAATGCCCGCGTAATGCACGGGCACAATGGCCTTGGTTTTTGGGGTGACGGCGGCTTCTACCAGGCGCTCGTCCAGGTTCATGGTGTCTGGCCGGATGTCCACAAACACCAGCTGCGCGCCCATGCCCGCAAAGGCGTTGGCCGTGGAGGAGAAGGTGTAGGACGGCAAAATCACCTCGTCGCCGGGCAGGATGTTACAAAGCCTGGAGGATATGTCCAGCGCGTGGGAGCAGGAGGTGGTGAGCAGTGCCTTGAACACACCGGTTTGCCGTTCGATCCATTCCGAGCATTTTTTAGTAAAGGGGCCGTCGCCGCTCAGGTGCCCCCCGGCTGTGGCCTGTGCCATGTATTCAAGGGAGGACGGCAGGCCCGGAGACCGATTGAAAGGAATGTGCATATGCACCTCGGCTGCAAAGAGTTGACAAAGCGAATCGTCACTTATAGGACAATGCAACGTAAGGGTTAGTATAGCACAAAATCTGCCGTGTGGAAACCATTTGAGAGAGGGGGATGGTGCCTTTTAGGCCTTCAGAAAAGCGCAGGCGGATGCAACGCACATCGGCGCAGGCGGATGCTACCATTAAAAGTAGCCACCCAAAGGGGTGGCCGTTTTTCTTGGCATTCTGTTCAAACGCGCTGGCTTCGCCGAGCCAGCCGGCGGCGGGCCGGCATTTCCAGGCACGCCCTAGGCCATGGGGAACAGCCGCCAGCCCCGCACAATGGCACTGTCCGGCTCGGTGCTTTCCAGCCCTTTGCCCGCAAGCCAGCGCCGCAGCTGGCGGCGCACGCGGTCCTGGTTTTTCCAGCCGGCCATCAGGCGGCCCCACAAAAAGCCCATAAAGCCATAAAAGGCGCCGCTGGTGGCTTCGTCAAAGCTGTATACACTCTCGGTGCGGTCTTGCAGCCAGGCAACGGTGGCGCTGTTGCGCCAGCAAATGAGGTCCATCTGCAAGGAAGCAAAGGCAACCCGCGGCACCAACGCCACCTCAAAGTCGTCGCGCTGGGCCATGGCGGCCAGAATGCGCCGCAGCTGGGCCCGCAGCATGCTTTGCGGCACAAAGGCCCGCTGGCCCATTACCTCGCTCAGCGCCTCGTGCATGCGGCGGCTTTTCAAAAGGCCCTCCTGCACGTCCTCGGCACACAGCACCAGCTTGTGGGGCCCGGGGGCAAAGCCGGCATCGCCTGCAAACAGGAAGGCCGGCAACTCCGGCGCGCGGCCCTCGGCCACCTGGTCAAACTCCGCACGGGTCATCACACCAAAACCCGGCACCCGCATGCTGGCAAAAAAGCTGCCGTCGGGCGCCTCTAAGTCGTTCCAGCCGGGCAGGCAGCCGTCTGCGGGCCACAGCTTTTTTTCGGCGGGGGTACCCGCGGGGCTTTGCAAAAAGTGGTATTGAGACAGCGGCCGGCTGATGGCCAGATACTCGTCACATTCCGCCACCTCGCGGCGAATGTCCAGCACATCGGTGTACATGGCCAAAAACAGGCTGTCCTCCACCTCGGGGTCTTCCAGCACCCGGGCGCTCCAATACTCGCGTATGGAGGCGATAAACCGCAAATTGCCGGGCATCTCGCCCTCGTAGTAACGGCTGCGGATGTGCCCCTTGAGATGGGCGATGAGCCAGGGCCCGGCAAAGGCGGCAATGTCTGCTATGGCGTAGCCCTTACGGTTGATGAGCGTGATGGTGGTGCCCCGGGCAAAGGCCCGTTGCAGCTTTTCCAGAAACGCCGCCACAAAGGCCATGTCGCTTACCATCCAGTTGTAATTGCCGTGGCACACAACCACAATCTCCCGGCCGGGGGGGCAGGGTTGTCACATAGTCCAGCATGGCCAGCGCCGCACTGCGAAAGCCGCGCTGCCCCAGGTACACCTGGTGCTGCACGGTATACCCCCCGCTGGTGATGCGCTGCTGCGGGCCGGTGCGCGGGGGCAAAGCGGGCAAATCGCTGCTAAGCAGGTATTCGCACAAAGCCTCGGCCGTGCTTTCGCCCGCCTGTTGCCAGGGCGCAACAATATCGGGAATCAAGCCCTTGGTGTCCAGGGCAATCAGGCCCTTGGCCACGGGCATCAAATGGCGGCTGCGGCGGGTAAGGGGGCGCTCGCCCCGGCGCCACTTGGTAATCAGGGAGTGGTCCCCCCCGCTGGCCTGGGCCAGCGTGACCGAACGGATGCCCAGCTCGTTCATCAGATGATTCAAACGGTTGTTCCTGTTGCTTGCGGACATGTACTTTCCCTTTCCCGGCGCAAAACACAATGGCATACAAAGCGGCAGTGCGTCTCTATAAAAAGACAAGAAAAAACAATGATAATGCGCCAAAAACACTATTTCCTAGTACACTACTAAGTATAAAGGCAGCGGGCGGGGGATGTCAATGCCAAAACACAAAAAAGTGAAAGTTTCATATTTATGAACAAAATGCCCGGTGCGGGAAGGCGCGGCAGCGCAAATGGGGCGGGGAAATACGTTCTTGGCGTTTGGGCGGCAATGTGGTATAGTACAAGCACAAAACACACCCGCAAAGGAGGAGAAGGCATGGCAACGATACAGCAGATGAAGGAATATTTTGGCCCGCGGCATTTTGCGTTCAACCAGGGCATAGAGATTGAGAGCGTGGGCGAGGACGGCATTGCCGTGTGCAGCCTGAAACTGCGCGACGACCAGCGCAACGCCTTTGGGGTGGCACAGGGGGGCATTTTGTTCACCCTGGGGGACTTCACCTTTGCCGTGGGGGTAAACAGTGTGCGCCCCCGCACGCCCACCATCAGCGGCACGGTAAACTACCTTACCCCCGGCAAGGGCGGCACCCTGCGCGCCACGGCCACCCCCATCAGCCTGGGCAAAACCATCAGCGTGTACGAGGTGGACATTGTAGACGACGAGGGCGCCAACGTGGCATATTTCACCTTCACCGGCTTTACCCGCCAGCCGCGCGAAAAAAAGGAAAAGCCGGAAAATGCGGGGGAGGCCAAGGCGTAAACCCCTGTAGATAAAATCCCCAAAAAATTAAAATAAAAACACAAGAACGAACAATTAAATAGTGAAATAATCAACCGCCCGCGCAAAACAGCGCGGGCGGTTTGCTGTACAAGCAGCATGGGAAATTTAGGAATTCCGCTATTTCACATCGGCTTTCCACAACCCGTGCAGGTTGCACCATTCGTACACGGCAACCGCTTCGTCGCCCGGCGCCAGGGTAAAGGTGGCCTTGGGCTCATCCCCGGGGGAAAGGCGGCGGCGCTGCCCGCCAAGGCGCGTTTGCAGCCATATCCAGCCAATGTAGTGTTCCGGCAGCGAGGGGTGGATGACACTGCCCACCTGCACCTGGATGGTGTTGCCCTCTTGGGTGTACGCGGGCACATGCTTTTCGGCTGCGCCGTCGCTGGTGCCGGGCACCATCTCGGCCATGGGCTCTCCACAGCAAATCACGGCCACGCCGCTGTCGTGCAGCATTTCAATTACATTTCCGCAGTGTTTGCACACCAGAAATTTCGGGGTCTCGTTCATGGGTTGCCTCCTTTTTGTGGGTGATGCCTGCGCACCGGGGCCGGCGCGCAAAGGGGAATACCTTTATTATAGCCGCGCCGTGGCAAAAAAGGTGAACACAGCGTAAACTTTTTACAAAAGGGGAAGGCCGGCGGCGGGGTGCCACGGGATACGGCCATGCCATGGGGGCGCCTAAGCGGGGTAAAATGGGGAGGCCACCAGCCAAGGGCAATTTTAATCATATTTCTTTGGATTTAAAAATTTTGTAGAAAGGCGCCTGAAAGGCGGTGCAAACGGCGGCTTTTGAGAGGAAGCGCAAAGAGATGCTAGCCCGTTTGCAGGGCTGCCTGCCACTGCGGCAGGGAAAAGCCCACCAGCACAAAGGCATTGGCCACCAGCAAAGGCCGCTTTACCAAAAGGCCGTCGGTGGCCAGCAGGGCCAGCTGTTCGGTGCGCGGCATGGCGGGCAGGCGGTCCTTCAGGGTCAGGCGGCGGTAGGCCTGGCCGCTGGTGTTGAAAAAGCGCTTTAAGGGCAGGCCGCTTTGGGTTTGCCAGGCATCCAGCTCTGCGGCGGTGGGGTTGTCCTTTTGGATGTCCCGGAAGGTGTAGGCGATGCCGGCTTCGTCTAAAAAAGCGCGCGCCTTGCGGCAGGTAGAGCACTTGGGATAGCACAAAAACAGCATAACGGCCTCCATATCCTGTGGAATTATGTGGGATTTTTGAAGATTTATTGGCAAACGAAGCGAGGGTAATGCGAAACCATGTTTTCGCATTACCGAGCGAGGCCGGCCGAGAGGGTGAATGCCCCGCCGCCCAGTGGCGGTACCTTGCGCCCGAAGGGCGCGGGGGCGGGGCTTGCCCCGCGGGATGATACCATTCATTCCATATTTTGTGTGTGGGGAAAAAGCGGGACAGCCTTGCGGGGAAAAGGCAGATGATTTGCGGGCCTGCCCCGCAGCAGAACACCTTTATTGTAAGGGTGCCGGCCCAAAAATGCAACGAAAAAGCCGGGAAAAGGCGAAAAAGTGGATGCGCAAAAGAAAGATGCCGGAAGGCAAGTGCTTGCCGCGGGCTTGCGGCGGCTTTTGCACCCGGGCCGGCTATGTACTTGTCCTGCCTGCCCGGCGCCGTTCCCGGCCCATCCCCCGCCGACAAGTTTGCCGCCAATGTTCAAAGCGGGCAGGCCCGAACAGCCATATAAGGAAACACCCGGCACACCCCTCGGCCACAAGAAATGGAATTAAACTGAATTTTTGCGCCATTTATTCCCATATTTTGTATCTGCGCCTGCCCTGCAAAAAGCGGCGCAGAAAATACAACATAAGAAAGACGGGCTTTCTACCCGGGGCCCGGTGTGGTAAAATGGGAATGCCTTGCCGGCGGGGTACCCCTGCCGGCAAAAAGGGAAGGCTGTGCCCAACCAAGGAGGAAGCATGGACCCAATCATTCTGGTATTGTGCGGGCTGGTGGTATTGTTTGCGGGCATTATACTGCTGATGACCCGGGACGAAAAAAAGCTGCGGCGGCGCCTGCGCAAAGAGTTTGGCAAGCCGCCTGCCCAGCGGCGGGGCCTTGCCGAGGCCGCCAAATACTACGAGGCACTGCGTGTGGTGCGGCCCGACGAGGACGAAGTGGATGCCCTTACCTGGATAGACCTGGACATGGACGACGTGTATGGCCGGCTGAACGGCTGCCAAAGCGCGCTGGGCGACGTGCGGCTGTACCAGGTGCTGCGCCGCCCGGCCAAAAACCCCGCGCAGGACGCCACCCTGGCTGCCCGCGAAGAGATGATGAACACCTTTGCCAAAAATGTGCCGCTGCGGGAAAAGGCGCAGTATCGCATTGCCCGCATGGGCCGGGCCGACGGCGCGGGCCTGGAGAACATGGTGTTTACCCCCAGCTTTATGGCGCTGCCCGGCCAGGGCATGCACTATGTGCTGGCGGTGCTGCCCTTTGCAGCCATCCCCATGTTTTTTGCCAACACCACCGCCGCCATTTTGTGGCTGATAGGCACCCTGCTTACCAATATCATGATGTCCTCCATCGTGAAAAACCGCAACGAGCTGTATTTCCGCGCGGTGCGGTATTTGTCCACGGCGCTAAGTTGCGCCTTCCGCCTGCAGGACATTTTGGCAAAGCCCCTGCCGGATGCCGCTGCCCGCGTGAAAGAGAACAGCCGCCGCTTTTGGTTTTTGCGGCCCTGGATATTGATACTGGCCCTGGACGAGATGATGGAAAAAAGCCTTGGCATGTCCCCGCTGTCGCTGTTCCAGCTGCCGCTGGTGTGCTATGGGCGCATTGCGGCCTACATGGCCAAAAACAGCGAGAGCGTGGAGGGGCTGTTCAACGCGCTGGGCGAGGTAGACCTTGCCCTGGGGCTGCTTTCGTACCGCATTAGCCTGCCGCTGTGGGCCGCGCCGCAATATACCCAGGAGGCGGAGCTGGACTTTGCGCGCATGTGGCACCCCCTGCTGGATGACCCCGTGCCCAACGACGGACACTTTGAGGGGGACGTGCTGCTCACCGGGTCCAACGCCTCGGGCAAATCCACTTTTATCAAGGCCGTGGCCCTCAACATCCTGATGGCGCAGACCATCAACACCTGCACGGCCTCGTCCATCCGCCTGAAAAGCGGCATGGTGGCCACCAGCATGGCCGTGGCAGACAGCGTGGTGGATGGCGACAGCTATTTTGTGGCAGAGATAAAAAGCATGCGCCGCCTGGTACAGTTGGCCGCCCGCGAGGACGAGGCGGGCGAAGCACGGTTTGCCTGGTTCTTCATAGACGAGATTTTGAAAGGCACCAACACGGTGGAGCGCATCGCGGCATCGGCGGCGGTGCTGGAGGCCCTGCACGACGGCGAGTGCATGTGCTTTGCCGCCACGCATGACATTGAGCTGACCCGTATTTTGGAAAAGCGGTTTTACAACTTCCACTTCCGCGAGACCGTGGGCGAAACAGGCGTGTTTTTTGACTACCAGCTGCGGCAGGGCCCCTCTACCACGCGCAATGCCCTGCTGCTGCTGGAGCGCATGGGCTTTCCCCGCGAAGTAACGGACACCGCCCGCGCCCAGGTGGCGGCCTTTGAGGGCGGAGGCGAATGGCCACAGTTGTGATTTCGTGTATTTTTGCGGGATTTTTACAGATATTTTTCCTATACTGAGGGCGCCGCGATAAAAAGGCAGAAAACACGGCGGCAAGGGGAGGAACACATGAAGGAGATTTACCTTGCGGGGGGCTGTTTTTGGGGCGCCCAGCAATATTTAGACGGTATACACGGGGTGTGTGCCACGCAGGTGGGCTATGCCAACGGCACCACCCAAAACCCCACCTATGAGCAAGTGTGCCGCGAGGACACCGGCCACGCCGAGACGGTGCAGGTGGAATATGACGAAAAAGCACTGCCGCTGGGCTTTTTGCTGCAGCTGTTTTACAACGCCATAGACCCCACCAGCGTAAACCGCCAGGGGGGCGATGCCGGGCGCCAGTACCGCACGGGCATTTATTACACCGATGCCGCCGATGCCCCGGTGGTGGCCGCCAGCCTGAAAGATTTGGCCGCCCGGCTGGAGCAGCCGGTGGCCGTAGAGCAAGGGATGCTGGAAAACTTTTGGCCTGCGGAGGAATATCACCAGAAATATCTTGTAAAGAACCCTGGCGGGTACTGCCACATCACCAGCGGGCAAATGCAAAAAGCCGCCACCGCCCGGGTAAACCCCGCCGCCTGGCAAAAGAAAGATGATGAGACTTTGCGCGCGGCGCTTACCCCGGCGCAATATGCCGTAACGCAAGAAAACGACACCGAGCCGCCTTTTCAAAACCCGTTTTGGGAGGAAGCGCGCGCCGGCATCTATGTGGATATCACCACCGGCGAGCCGCTGTTTGCCTCCGCCGCAAAATACGATTCCGGCTGTGGCTGGCCGTCGTTTACAAAACCCATAGACCCGGCTGTTGTAGAGGAAAAGCGCGATGACAGCTACAACATGCAGCGCACCGAGGTACGCAGCCGCGTGGGCGACGCCCACCTGGGCCATGTGTTCACCGACGGCCCGCAAAGCGAAGGCGGCCTGCGCTATTGCATCAACAGCGCGGCGCTGCGGTTCATCCCCAAAGAGGAGATGGAGAAAGAGGGCTACGGTGCGTTTTTAGACCTGGCCGAGCCCCCGCTGAAGGTGTAGGGGCGGGACAGGCGCAAGGGGCCACACAGAAAGCGGGGCATTGAGGCGCACATGGTAAAATAAGTGTGCCCCAACACCCCGCTTTTTTGCCGCATGCACGGCGGCGCAAATACCTGTTCGGCCGCAAAAAACTGTGGTATACTTTAGAGTATGCTTCCAAAGCCCGAACATGCACAAAAAAGACATCTTTTCCCGCCATGCGGCGCCCGGCTTTCTTGCAATACATCCAGTACTCCTTCAAAAGCGTGCCTTGCCCGGCAAAAATCTGTCATTATTTCGGCAATATAGCGCAGTTAAAATCACACTCCAGGCACAGAAACAGCGGTGTTATACAAGCAACCCCAAAAAGGCGGTGGAGGAATGAAACAGACACAAAGCGAAACGCGCCATGCCCCCGGCAGGCGGCCAAAGCGGGCGCGCGGCGCGCGGCGCTGGGCCGCGCTGGCATTGGCGCTGCTGCTGGCGCTGGCCATGCCGCTGGGAGCAGGTGCGGCCGCCGTGCCCCAGCAAGTGTTGGACGCCCGCAACGGCGTGGTGCGCATTGTTACCCTGTACCCCGACGGCTTTGGCGTGGGTACGGGCTTTGCCGTGGGTACCGAGGACCGGTACTACATTGTTACCAACTACCACGTCATCGAGGACGGGGACGACATACGCATCTACTACCAAACCGGCCGCTATGTAGAGGCGGACATCGTGGCACAGTCTCCCGGGCGGGACATCGCCATTCTGCGCCCGGTACGCAAAATCCGCGGCATCTCCATCCTGCCGGTGGTTACCGAGGATGTGGAGGTGGGCATTGCCGTGTATGCGCTGGGGTACCCCGCGGCGTCGGACCAATTGGCCGGAGACTGGTACAATTACGACTATGACGCCTCCAACATCATTGCGGACAAAGACACCATGACCGTGACCGACGGCATTGTAAGCGCTATACGCGACAACCAGTGGATGGGCGACGAAAGCCGCGTGGTGCGCACGGTGCAAACCAACGCGGCCATCTCGGGGGGTAACTCCGGTGGGCCGCTGCTGGACGAACGCGGCTGTGTGGTGGGCATCAATACGCTCAGCATACGGGACGATTCCGGCTCCCGCGTGGAGGGTATGCACGCCGCAGTGCACGCCAAAGAGCTGGTGGCAGAGCTGCGGGCGGCGAACATTCGCTTTGAGGAGCCGGACGAGGGCTATGCCGCGCCCGCCCCCGTGCCCACGACAGACAACCGCCTGGCCATTGGCATTGCCGCGGGTGCGGCGGTGCTGGTGGTGTGTGTGGCCGTGGTGCTGCTGGTGCGCACCCGCAAAAAAAAGCCCCCGCTGCCCCGTGGCGAAAGCCTGCGCGTCTTTGAGGAAGGCAGCGGCCGCCTGGAGGAAGCGCCCGCGGTGGATATGGCCCTGGCCTTTGTGGAAACGCTGCTGCCCCTGGCGCAGTATGACCTAAACCCGCTGTTGACGCCCGACAATGTGTATATAGGGCAACACGCCCTGGCCCTGGCGCAAGAGGGCGCGCCCAAGGGCACCAAAACGGAGATTTGGCCGGGCTACACTGCGCCGGAGGTATATGCGGGCACCGCGGGCCCTGCCGCCAGTGTGTATTTTATAGGTGCCGTGCTGTATACGCTGGTGAGCGGCCGCCGCCCGCCGGATGCGCCGGCCCGCCCCGAAGCGGGAGAGCTGCCGGTCTTTTGCACCAGCGCCGCCCTGCGGGGCCTGGTGCAGCACGCCATGCAGCCAAAGGCCCACAGCCGCATTGCCACTTTGCACCAGCTGCGGGACGCCCTTGCCGCCACCCGCAGCCAAATGCACACCGAAAGTGGGCAGGGCCCGGCGCCCGGCGCGTGGCAGTGATGTACCCTTCCATAAAAAACGCAGTAAGAGGACCCTATGGACCGCATTGAGATTTGCACGGCCGCCCGGGCCTTTATTGCCCAGCTGGAGATTCTGGCCGCAAAAACAGACATCACACCGCTGCTGCGGCCCGACAATGTGCAGGTGCGCAGCGGCGGCATTACCCTGCGGTATATGACGGGTGTGACAGGCGTGCAAGACACTTCCTCGGGCTATTATGCGCCCCAGGCACGGG
>JAJDGD010000050.1 GCA_030265505.1 Ruminococcaceae bacterium OttesenSCG-928-O06
AAGATACTCAGCCGCTTCAAATTGCTCATCATCGACGAAATTGGCTACCTGCCCATGGATATTCAAGGGGCAAACCTGTTCTTCCAACTCATTGCACGCCGCTACGAGAAAGCTTCCACCATCTTTACCTCAAACAAACCTTTTTCTCAATGGAACGACATCTTTGCTGATGTCACCATCGCTTCCGCCATCCTCGACAGGGTGCTGCACCACTGCTCTGTCATCAACATCAAGGGCGAAAGTTACCGCCTTAAAGAAAGAAAAGAACTTATGAAGCAAAAACAGCATGTCGTAAACACTTTGTTCGAGCCGACCGCCTAATTCGTTGCTCTCACTTCCGTCACTTTCCTGCAAAATTTAACCGGCGTTTTCTTGCAATTTCTTTCCGGCATTGACATATTTTTCATATTTGTAGATGCACATGTAAACAAGAGATTTTGTCTTCTGTGAAACACTCGAACGTAGAAATACCTCATCGGTAAAACCGACGAGGTATCGTCTAAAAATGGTGCGGCCAAGAGGACTTGAACCTCCACCGAGTTGCCCCGACTAGAACCTGAATCTAGCGCGTCTGCCAATTCCGCCATGGCCGCATATTTATGAATATTTCCCACCCGAAAAGCTCGTTGTAGATGAGCGGGAAGATACACCACTGAAATATTGAAAATGTCAAAGAACAAATGTGCTGGTCGGCCGTCGGATTTGCTTGTACCCTGGTTCCAGATAGCTTTAAGGAACCTGAATCATGCGCGTCTGCCAGTTCCGCCATATCCGCGTATTTGTTTTATGGGCACCGGGCACGTTGCACGTTTCACCCGGCACGTTTCGTGCAAGTGATAATATAGCAAATAGGGGAATTTTTGTCAAGAGTGGGCATGCAGGGGTTCTACGACTTTGAACGTGGGTGACCGCTTTTTCTATTGATTCTTTTGATTCCAGCCTCCTATAATGGAATTAGCCGGATAGAAAGGTGGTGCTTGTGATGTGGACCGGCATCAAAATTGATGAAGTCAAGAAAAGCGTATATGGGATTTTCTATTCCGACAACGACTAGGCCATTCTTGACAGGCGAAAGATGCCCAACAGAAAAGACCTCATCCGCCTTATCAACAAGGCTCGGAAATATGGCGACACCCTGACCGCAATCGCGTTAGAAGAACTCTACGATGATGTTCTTTACACCCCACCCGCAGGAAAGGCAATAATCATTCCGCCACGGGCGAAGATTGAAACAGAGCTGGCTGTCATCATGGCCGCCGCTCACAAGCAGCTTATTGAGATGCGCAAATCAAGTAAAAGAACTGCCGGTGGCTGAATAACCACCGGCAGTTTGCTATATGCACTCTCCGTGCTGCTTATAGTATCATGTAATTGACTCAATACTGGCCCCGCCGTTCTCGATAAGCATTCCATCTACTCTTTCAGATTCTGATGAGGGTGTCGGTTCTGTCTCATCTCTGTGGAGATATTCCTCTTCCCACAGGGCGGCATCTTCACTACTCTTTTTCACTGCTTTTTGTGGAATAGCTTCACCATAGTATTCTGCCGTCTCTACCACGCCGGCTTCGCAGGCGGCGAGTTCAAATACCTCCTTCACCGCAAGCGGGTCGCTACTGGTTGATATACCGATTAAATCCTGTTTTCTCAATATGCGTTCATAAAGCGGCTTTTTAGCAACCTGGGAGCCAAAAAGCATTTTGGCCCGCAAAACCTTATATAAGTAGCCCCACCCCATGTTCTGCATATCTTTATGGCCCCGTTCAGACGCTCGGTTGTGGCATTTGTTTTCCGCTTGCCATCAATGACGAAGTAATTGAAAATCTCCTTCCGCCAATTTTTCATGGTATGGGAAATAAAACTCTTGATTTTCTTGTATGCATCCAGATGCACTGGGGCAAGCATTTTCCAGTTCCGATATGCAGCTTCTGCGTCAGCCAACGTATCGCAATCATGGATTTTCATGAAATTATCACGTCCCCATGCCGGTTTTGCAAATTCCGGGTAGGCTTCACAGATTTCCTTGTATTTGAACAGGCGATAATCATTCATGTTCTCCGGGTTCTTTCGGAACATAAACGTGTCTATTTTCATATCCATAAGTTGGCGATACTCATTGTCACGCCGGATAGGGTCAGCGATTTGGGCGATGTCCGACTTCATTGTCTCATAAATGACGTGGCGGGCATAATCCACAGCTTTCAAGAAAACCTGTACAACATGGAACCTGTCCACCACATGAATCGCGTTGGATATAAGGTACTGAATGGCGCTCCTGTATGCATTGCACATATCGTGGCGACAACCTCAACGTTGTCCAAGTCCATAAAATTCATCAGGTCACGGATGACGTCATCCTTCTTGACACTGCGCCCCATTTCAAGGATGGTGGCATTTTCTATGTCCACATGGACCGGGCGCATTACCTTCTGAAGATGGCACTCGTCCAGCCCCAGTACCCTGGGGGCAATCACATCAGGCCGACGGTCCAAAACATCAGCGTAAGCAGAGAAGGTATTTTCCACGCTTTTGGCAGCCAGCCCATATTCCTGCGCGACAGATGTAAAAGTACGGTGTAGAGCTTTCTTCTATGTGGTGTTTTTAAGACGCTTCGTCATCTTCTCTTTTCGCCCGATACACCTGTATTGCAGAGAAAACGTCCGATTGCAGCTTTTGCATTTATATCGGTGAGATTGCACTTCAACACCAACGCGCTTCTCGTAGATATTAAGGTCCCTGAAAAAGCGCTCTTCGCTGCCGTTTTCGGTAGTCGGAGGCGACCCGCAGTGAATGCAGGTGATGGCACTGGTTGAAATGGCAGGTTCCACGAAGATTTCCATATCCAGGTCATCTTCTAAAAAGTCGATGACAACGAATTCATCCAGCCTTAAATCCGGCATCTGTTTTTTCATGGGATTCCCCTTCTCCCTATTGTAAGATTAGAAAAGCCGCAACAAAATGTGCGACTTACTGTAATAATTATACCACGGAAGGGGCGGACAATCAAGGAATATACGGGCTTTGCGCCAAGTTTCTATGTCCTATGGGGGACGGTACACTACTACCCATACGCTCTTTGGGGTAGCTCTACACGACTATCAGACAGGCATCACGGCCCAACATCCTTTATTAATTGAATGCGGATTTCATCTATCAACTTATCTTCACCGAGCGAAAGTGAGTAAATGTCGTGGTCTTCAAAAAGATTATTCCGCGCATCGGCAGTATTCGCAACCCATTCCATGACAAACCCATCCAATCCTTTTACATAGGTGCAGCGACGATATTCACCGTTCTTCTCAAAACAGGTGTATTATTGAGTATAGCGGGTTGATAATTTAACTCAGCAAAGAGAGCGTCCACATTTTCTTGGTATTTGAGAACCCGCTCCCTGTCCATATTGACTACCTCTTTATTCGGCTGCCCAAAAGCTGCCTTTTGGGCATTTCACTAACCGAGCATTGTTAATGCGAACAAAAGAACCAATAACAGGTTTACACCTATTAAAATAGCTGCAAATACCTTGGGCTTTAGCTGGTCAACCCCCAATTTTGTACACGGTTAAAGAGTTAGGATTTGAGCGGTTCATGCAGATATTAGGACGGTCTGCGGCGCAGGCGGTCGATAGCCCAAAGAGCTATGAGGTCTGAAGGTGTTGTAGATGTTTACCCAGCGGCGGGTGAGAATTTCGGCTTCGGTCAGCGTATCTAAGATTTCGCCGTTAAGAAACTCATCCCGCATTCGAGCATTGAAGCTTTCACAGTAGCCATTTTCCCACGGACTTCCTGGCTCGACATAGGCTGTTCCAATATCCAATGCTTTGAGCCACTCCCTAAGAGCAATGGCGGTAAATTCACTGCCATTGTCGCTGCGGATATATGCCGGGCATCCCTTGGTGACGAACAGGCCCGACAAAGTTTCGATTATGTCCTGATGTTTCCAACTGCGGCGAGGAATACTGGCCAAACACTCCCTGCTGTATTCGTCGATGATATTCAGCCAGCGCACTTTTCGCTTGTTGCTCAGTTTGTCTTCTACAAAATCATAGCTCCAAACGTGATTCTTGTATTCTGGGCGCAAACGGATACAACTGCCATCATTCAGCCAGAGCCTTCGGCGCTTTGGCTGTTTTTGTGGTACTTTCAGCCCTTCTTCGCGCCATATGCGCTCAACTCGCTTATGATTGACCCTCCAGCCTTCTGCCCGCAGCATTGACGTGATACGACGATACCCGTACCGGCCATAGTTGCAGGCCAGTTCTATGATACGGCTGCGCAATACATCCTCATCAACACGCTTTACTGGCTGGTATCGCGCCACCCGCTGGCTGATTTGTACCGCCCGACAAGCACGGCGTTGACTGAGCTGGTACTTCTCCTGTACCTGCTTTGCAGCCTGCCGTCGTTTTGCCGGGCTTAAAAGTTTCCCTGGGCAATATCCTTCAAAATGGCATTATCCAAACTTAAATCAGCCACAAGTTTCTTCAATCGGGCATTCTCTTTCTCTAGTTCCCGATGTCTCCGGGCTTCAGATATATTCATGCCACCGTATTTCTTCCTCCAACGGTAGTATGTCTGCTCACTGACGCCGATTTGGCGAACGGCTTCACCTATTGTTTTCCCTTGTCCGCAAAGCACCTCTACTTCTCGTAATTTTACGATGATTTGCTCTGTTGTATAGTTCTGCTTCCCCATTTCTGTACACTTCCTTTCAGAGTTATTTTACCATTTTCTCTAACTCCAATTCTGTATACATCCTACGGGGTCAGACCAAAACGAAAAAAATCTGTACGGTGCAAACCCCGGCTCACACACAATTATCTCTCCAGCGCAGTCATGAAAGTACAAAATAACTCTGAGCAGGTCATTTGACATGCTGACCTCCTCAATTTGCTCGCAGCTACTCATCAATGCTGGTTTTGCCGCTTTATACCATTCCGATACCACACAAATGGCTTCATTTAGGCACACGCCCAACCGTCCTTTTCAGTTTAAGTTATCATTGTAACTACCCAAAAGCAGGCTTGCGAGCAGTTCAACCGTTTTCCAGCATTGATACAAAGTCGAGAAATGCCGTAACATTTTCCTCTTGGTGGTAAAAGTCATCCACAAGGAGTTTCTTGCTCACTCGAATAACTACATCATTACCCTCGGTGAAAATCAAATGTACCTTGTACTGGTTTGGGATAATGGATTTCTTTATGATACACTTTTCAATCTCTAATGGAACGCGGATGGATTCTGTAATTTTTTCTGCGTTTGTGCCACTCAAAATCGCAATCAGCAGGTAGTCACCAGCCACGCCAAAAAAGCCGAAAAGGTTTTGTCGTTCTTTGCCTATCTTCTCAATCGTACCATATAACGGATACTGCAAAGATTCGCCAGTTTCTAAAAGGGTTGAAAGTGTCTGTAGCATAAAATCGGATTTTGCAATAATTGGCATTTTCCCCTCTCCCTGCTGCCCTACAACCTAACCGGCCAGAACTGCCCAAAAGCGCATTTTGGGCAACTTACCATCGTAATGGCAGTTTTCACTGTGTCAAGTATAGCATGTCATTCAAATTTCAACCACCAAATCCAAATATTGCCAAAAAACACCCACGCTTAAAGTCGTTGTGAGTGTTTTTTCTTTTTAGGTTTGCTTAATCAAATTTCAAGCCTGACCCACGCTCATCTTCGCAGAACCCGTGCAGGCCTGTGCATCTGTGCGGGGCAAAAATGTTTCCCCAAAGAGAATTGACAAGCCTTGGGGCATTCGATATAATGGGAATGCTGTAAAATGTAACCGGGTGTGGCGCAGTTGGTAGCGTGCTTGACTGGGGGTCAAGAGGCCGCAGGTTCAAGTCCTGTCACTCGGACCACGATACATCGTTAAAAACTTAAGTTTTGACGGTGTATTTTTTTGCGAAAAATGGGCAGTTCTACAAAAATTTCTACAAAAATCTAAGACACGGTTTTTTTATCAAGTTCTAGCATATGAGCAAAGGTGGACGCGATATTTTGTTTACGCTGCACTTCTAAGTGCCCATAAATGTCAGCAGTCATTTGAATGCTGGAATGCCCAAGCCATTCTTGAATATCTTTGAGCGTAAGACCTTTGCTGATCATCATGGAAGCACAACTGTGGCGCAAATCATGAAATCGAATCTTCCGTAAACCATATTTCTTAAGTATAACGGCAAAGTTTCCTGTAACATAGCTTGGTGAGAATGGATGTCCATCTGGCCAACGAAATACATAGTCGTTTTTCTGATATTCACTACCCAGTAATACTTGTTCTTCAATCTGTTTTTTCTTCATTGCAAGTAGAATTTCTTTGATAAAGTCAAACAACGGATAAGAACGATTACTTGCTGCGTTTTTGGTTTCATCTTTACGTACCAATGTAAAGTTATTGACAACGGTGTGCTGGATGGTTAACGTGTCATTCTCAAAGTTGATGGCGCTCCACTTTAACCCCAGCACTTCTGAACGGCGCAAGCCATAATAAACTGTAAACAGAATAAGGGCATAGAGTTGTTCTGTTTTGCATGCTTCCAGTAAGGCCTTTGTCTCTTCCAAAGAATAGAAATCAGCCTTGTATTTCTTTGTGGGGGGACGTTTTGTAGATTTGGCAGGGTTTTTTGTAGCAAGATCGTTTTCAATTGCATATTCAAATGCCTGATAAATAACAGTATGATGTTGCTTTATGGTTTTGGCTGACAAACCACCTTTGCCATCAAGCCGCCCACTATCCATTTTCAGAATGTAATACTGCTGAATCATGTCAGTGGTGACTTCGTGAGGCTTTTTATTGCGTTTTCCTGAAAAGTATGGCTTCAAGTGCTTTTCTACCGTATGGTGGTACCCTTCGTATGTGACAATATCAATGTTAAGCTTTGCAATGCTTAGCCACTTGTCGAGCAAATCACAGAATAACATATTGGTGTTTAGGCTTTGCTCCATACCGTCATACTTTTCTAGTGTATCCTTGAGCATTTGCTTTGCTTTTGTTTTGTTATTACCTTTGACCGATAAACCCGTGGATATCCATTTTCTTTTCCATTTTCCTGCATCATTCTTAAAACTGAGTACAATATAGTATTTGTCGTTTTTTACGTGAAGATTGCCTGTCATTAGGACACCTCCAAAATTCCGAATGACACCGTATTGACATTCTCCATTGCCGTGTGTGTATTCTCATTGTAGAAATTTCCTTCAAGAAAGTCCAACAAATATTTCTTTGGAATAATGTATTTTCTGCCTACTTTTATGGATTTAATAACGCCACTCTTTAGCAAGGCATATATATTGTTTCTCCCAATGGGAAGATATTCAATTAGCTGGTCAACGGTCAGAACATCTGGTAAATCATTAATTGTCAATGTCATATTTTCACCTCATAAATAAGGGTACCCCACACTTCGGAGTACCCCTTACATCTACTTCTGTTGTTTGTTACCACTTTTTCCACTCGCCTTTTGAGTTGAGCATCAAGATATCTCCTGTATCAATAATAATGGCGCTGCTTCCAGCAAGTGCGTCTGTTGGTAAGCTTGGAATATCAGTTGCATCATCACAATAATACTCAAATGAGCCACTGAACTCTTTTCCCTGTTCAGATTTAATTGTTACTGCCATATATATTTCCTTCTTTCTATCGTAATGTGATTAGTAGCGTATTCTGTTCACGTAATTGGCCTTTGCGTGCGTATTATCGCTATTTATTGACTTGACATCATACCGCATGATGAAGCCATAATGATCTTTTGGGGGGTTGGGCATTACTGTAGTGGAACTGATTTTACAGCTAAACCCATAATCAGGATTGCGGCTAAGAAGACTGTCAAATTCATGCATAAGCAGATCTGTTCTGGCACCCTGGAAAGCAGGAGTTTCTACACGCATCTTTTTGCGGTGAGATACTATATAAATTGTCATCTCTAGGTCTTTTTGAATATCATTGTACGGGCTTAGACCCAACGTTTCGAAATCGTAACATAGATATACTTTTTCTTCATCTTCAACATCAGGTGCGTACAAATAAGGGAAAACCTGTCTGTAGGGATAATATTCAATGTCACTAATGTCTGGATCATGGTTCTTTGCTTTGAATCCAACATCAATCAAAGCAATGATGTCTTCATTCGTGCAGATATCCCACATGAGCTGCTTTTTGAAGATTAGAACATCATTCATGAACATAAGGCACTTTTTCCCACTCATTGAACTTCACCACCAGCGGTATTATTCATAGCCTGTATCATTGCCTTTGCCGCTTCTACTCCCGTGCCCTTTTCTGTGATAGTAGTACTAGCAACAGCCAATTTTTCAATATTGTTGTACAAACCACTCATATCAAGATTTGTCATGGTCTCGATAAATTTATCAATACTGGTTTTAGTGCTGTGGGCAATGCAATAATCAATCTTTTTGTTGATTGCACTTTTAATGGTATCAAATTGCACTTTGCATATGTTAGCAACTATGATCTCATAAATATCTGTGTCCATAACTAGGGCATACAGCTTGCTAAACTCATCCGGGATTGTTATGTTGCAATATCGCTCCAAAACATTTACACGTATCATAAAATCAACGAATTCAGGGTGATATAGCCCACTACTATCAGGGTCAACCACATTGTCTACCACATCGGCAACAAATGCTGCCACTTCCTTAAAATCAAGGCGGTGACGAATCTCTATTTCAAAATCAGGCTTTAGTCCATCGGTTGGGCCAGTATAGCATTCTTCACCTTCGCGGGTGTAGTGATATGGAACCACAGTATTTTCGATCTTAGCGCCATTCTTTAGCAAATCATTAATTGCTTTAACAGGTACTTTTTTCATAATCTCTTACCTTCCTCTTTTGTAATGGAATCATCCACCGCAATAGTCTCGGTGGGTCTTGTAGTTGATTCGTTATTGGAAATAATATTATCGCCCTCTTTTGCAGGGGAATGAATTTCATCTTCAATACGACGAATTTCTTCAGAGACATCATTTGTCCACTGAGAATTTTCCATGATTGTGATTTTGGAGATTGCGCCCATATCGCGTTGCAGTTTCATTTCTTCCATAGCACTTTTACTATCAACGGGGCGGCGCAAAGAATAGGTAACACCAATCGAATTAAAGTCTTCATCTGAAAATGTGATCCCATCTAAAGCCAGCAGCTTACGAAAATATGCAAAGCGCTGGTTAAAGCCATCTGTAAGTGATTTTGTTGTTTCTAGTGCTTTTCCTTCTGTTGAGGCATAGAGAAGCTTCAAAGATATTTCAGATAGATTCGCCACATTCTGCTGACCACCAATAGAAGGTATCTGAGCGATCACGTAAAACTGCTTCAAGTAATCTTCGAGTAGAAGTTTTAAGGTTGCTGAATCCAAATTTGTAACGGTGGGATAAAAATCGCCATCCACTTCCATATTAACAACTGTGCCGGTAATATCATCTGCGCCATCTGTGCCGACTATAGGTGAACCCTTGCTAACAAAAATTGGGTTTAGCGAGTTCTTCGTAACAGCATCATCTGCTTTGGATAATAGGTATTCAATGTAGTCGCATATATTT
>JAJDGD010000051.1 GCA_030265505.1 Ruminococcaceae bacterium OttesenSCG-928-O06
TGATTATGCTCGCTGTACATATAGTATTCATTTGTCCTTTTGCGTTCAGTGACCGGGTCACCATCATTGTCAAGCGGCTTCGATAGAATTCATTTTCTGGATTACTCTGTCGAAATTCCAAAGCTATATGTTGCGATTGAGCCATTAGTTGCGTTAAGTCGAGGGGGTGTGCATATGAATAAAGCCATCTGATTTTGCGATCAAATCAGATGGCTCTTTTAGTTCTTTTTTGATTGCAGCAGTTCTGGGACTATTCTATGGAAATTGCGCCTACTGGGCAGCTGTCTTTAGCTTCCTGCGCGCTCGACTCATTACTGGCATCGGGCTGTGCAATCACCTTGGCGATGTTCTCGTCGTCCATTTCAAACACCTCCGGGCAAATGCCGGCACATAATCCGCATCCAATACACGCGTCGCGATCTACTTTCACTGTCATAATATTCTCCTTTCAGATTCGGCTATATATAAAGCCTTGGACTGGGGGCTTTAACAACAAAAAACTCCAACTGATCTGGTTCCGCGTTTGAGATGTTCATCCGTATTTTCCCAGGGACGTTGATGATATTTCCATTCTCATAGGATTTGGGTGCGTTGTCCCCCAACTGTGCTGTAAGCACACCCCGCACGACTATCAAATACACATTTGAATTGGAATCGTGCTGTGGGAGCGCTTCACCTTGATTCAGGATGATGTGGTTGATCATCACCACATCATCGTCCAGGATTTTCTCGATCAGCTTCTCGTTGGACTGGTTGAACCCATATACCTTTTCCATGCCTATTTCCTTTCCTTTGAAGGTGAAGATACGACGGCTAATTTGCTCTTTGCTGTCTGTTTGTTCTCATACATCCGGTTGTCGGCCTCATCGATGATGGCCAGCAGTGACTCCTCCGGCCGTTCTTTTACCGCATATCCCAAAGCGATCGAAGGCTGCAAAGACATGCTTCGGTTGCTTTCAAACAACGCGTGTATTTCTTTGGTTCGCTGCTCTGCCAATTGCTCCGTAAAATTAGGAACCAACATCACAAATTCGTCCCCACCGATGCGGAACAACCTGCCACTTGGTGGACACGCATTTCTGAGCAGCGCAGCTGCGGTGACAATCAATTGGTCTCCCAGCTTATGCCCCAAAGTATCGTTAACAGTTTTTAACCCGTTCAAATCACCAAATATGACAGCCAGGGGTAGGTTGGGACGGATATCCAAGGCTGCTGTGGCCATTTCGAACCCGCGGCGGTTTTGCAGGCCTGTCAGCGGATCAATCTCGGCATGTTCAGTGAGCTGGTTGAAAATTGCCCGACTTTTTGTGACATCGCTGCAAAGGTAAAACTTCCCTTTGATTACGTTATCATCATCTTTAATGATGTTTTCCTTGTAGTTCACAATTGCCATGTCCCCCTGCGGTAAGGGGAGATGGATATCCATCCCTTCATCTTCTTCTGGCGCAGGTCGGAGCTCAGCGCCGGCTGCTCGCAGGCTGTCGAGTATTTGATTGAAGCTATCCTGTGTTGCTATTTTCATCTTGGCAACCCAGCGCTTTGCAGACTCGTTCATCTCCGCGATGGTATCATCGGCATGAAGGACAAACACCATCTCGTTCATATTGTTAAATACTTCATCCCGAGCCAGAGACAAAAACCCGGCCCGCTCGCTGATTGCAGTTCCAATGTAGAAGAAAATGAGCGCAACACACATACCAATCAGCGTGATATCAAACGGGGTGGACAGGATATTTGAGACGGAAACCATGCTGAGCACCAATGTCAATGTCATACCAAACAGCAGGAAGTTCGATGCCGCCCGTTTGGAGCGCGGCATTTTGTAGTGCTGGCGGATTATCAGGATTAGTCCACTCACCACCGTCAGATATACCTGGATAGTATGCACCCAAAACCATATGCCCCGCACATTGTGATCCGTGTGGAGAACCGGACTGATGATGATAACCAGCTCCTGGCGCAGCAGGGTGTGGAAGGGGCTTGTCAGGGCGAAAAGCGTTGTGATGGCTGGAATCAGATATAGCAAGGTATACGTCATTTTGTTCAAATATCGATCCAGACCATAAAAGTAAAGCACAAAGGGAACCGTTGAGGTGGCGGCGAGGGTCACGAACGGAATTTTGAAGTCGTACAACAACCGGGCCATCGTTGCGTCTTGCGTAAGGTGGTAGAGTATCTCGCAGGCCACCCAGCCGAGTATCATTATCGCAATGAATAGAAATGCCCTGGCCACGGGGCGCTTTCGGTTTCCCCCAGTATATGTGATCAGAAAGAATACCGCCGTCACGATCATAATGGCAAAATAGATGATTGCCACCGCCATATTGGTCATCTCGTCACATCCCCTCACTAGTTGATACTGGCCTGCTTTCTCTTTGTCGGCGCCAGCGCTTATGTATTATCACCTGTTTTCGCGTTGGTACAAGTATAACAGAAAAATATTTTTGTTGAGTGACATTTGTCACCAACGAAAACAGAAATCTACGGTACTCTAGATTTAGATGGTTGCCTGATGTTTGCGCACGGTCTGTGCCGAAGCAGTACTGTGTTTGGGCGATTCACATACAATATTGGGAGGTAAGTATCCATGAACGAGATGTTTTGTTTCCAATGTGAGCAGACGGCGGGTGGCAACGCCTGTACCGGCAAGCAGGGAGTATGCGGCAAACCTGCGTCCAACGCAGGCCTGCAGGATGAGCTAACCGGCGCGCTTATCAGCCTGGCGCGCATCGCGCAGGACAATACCCCGTCCACAAAGACAGATCGCCTTGTTTTGGAAGGCCTGTTCACCACCATCACCAACGTGAACTTTGACGATGCCACCGTGCAGAACCTCATTGACAAGGTGCATGGCGGGACCACCAGCCTGCAGGGCGGATGCGCTGGTTGCAGCGCCTGTGGCGCAGCATCGGGCGACTATGACATGGCGAAGATTTGGAACGCCAATGAAGATGTCCGTAGTCTGAAAAGCCTGTTGCTGTTTGGTATGCGGGGCATGGCGGCCTACGCCTACCACGCCCTGGTGCTGGGCTACACCGATGAGGCAGTGACCTCCTTCTTCTACAAGGGCCTGGCCGCCCTGGGCGAGGACTGGGGCATGGACGAGCTGCTGCCCCTGGTGATTGAGTGCGGCAAGGTGAACCTGGCCTGTATGGAGCTGCTGGACAAAGCCAACACCGAAACCTACGGAGTTCCCGTACCCACCACTGTCCCTCTCTCCGTTGAAAAAGGTCCCTTCATTGTCATCTCCGGCCACGACCTGTATGACCTGGAGCAGTTGCTGAAGCAGACCGAGGGGAAGGGCATCAACATCTACACCCACGGCGAGATGCTGCCCTGCCACGCCTACCCCAAGCTGAAAGCGTATTCGCACCTCAAGGGCAACTTCGGCACCGCCTGGCAGAGCCAGCAGAAGGAGTTCGATGGCATCCCGGCGCCCATCCTGTTCACCACCAACTGCCTGATGCCTCCGAAGTCCAGCTACGCCGACCGCGTATTCACCACCGAAGTGGTAGCCTATCCCGAGATGGTGCACATCGGCGATGACAAGGACTTCACCCCGGTGATCGAGAAGGCACTGGAGCTGGGCGGGTACGCTGAGGACAAGGCCATGACCGGCATCAACGGTGGCAGCACAGTCACCACCGGCTTCGCCCACGGTACTGTACTGGGCGTGGCGGACAAGGTGATTGACGCCGTGAAGGCCGGAGCTATCAAACACTTCTTCCTTGTGGGCGGCTGCGACGGCGCGCGCCCGGGCCGCAACTACTACACTGAGTTTGTGAAGCAGACCCCGGAGGATACCGTGGTTCTCACCCTGGCCTGCGGCAAGTACCGTTTCAATGACCTGGATATCGGTGAGATCGGCGGGCTGCCCCGCATTATGGACATGGGTCAGTGCAACGACGCCTACAGCGCCATCAAGGTGGCCAGTGCATTAGCCGAGGCCTTCGGTACTGACGTGAACGGCTTGCCGCTGTCTCTGGTGCTCAGCTGGTACGAGCAGAAGGCCGTGGTCATCCTGCTCAGCCTGCTGGCTCTCGGTATCAAGAACATCAAGCTTGGGCCCACGCTGCCCGCCTTTGTATCCCCCAACGTGCTGAACTACCTGGTGGAGAACTTCGGTATCGCCCCCATCAGCACACCGGAAGAGGATCTGCAAAAAATCTTGGCGTAAACCCATACCAGTTTATCCGGTGTGGAGAAAGGAAGATCACATGAGCTACGAAACCTGGAAATCCAAAACACCGGAATTTAAGACGGTGGATGTCCGCCATGTCCAGGGCAACTTTTTCCCCGGACTCCAAAAACAGGCCGGCGCGCTGGCTGTTGGTGAAGGACTGGAGATTATCCAGACCTTTGAGCCGCACCCACTCTATGGGGCGCTGGAAGCCCTTGGGTTTGAGCACCATACTGAGAAAACCGGTGAAAATGAGTACCATGCCTATTTTTACCGGGCGGAAGTCAAAGAGGACGCAAAGCCTGGACCGTTCAAGCCTTTGGCCTTGCTGAACTACCCGATGATTGACGAGAGTCTCGGGCGGATCGCCACCGATTTTTGGGACCTGACCTGGAACGATGAAAAGCGCACTTTGCCATACGAGACGCGCCTTCTGCTGTCGCTAACTAATGCTGTTGGCGCAGGGCGGATGCGGCAAGCCTCAAGGGAGCTTATCAAGGCGTATGCCTATGGTGTGGAGTCCGCTGTGTTTGACGATGTGTTCGAGTTGTTGGCATGGAACCAGGGGATCGGCTTTTTCAGTTCGGAAATCGGTCCGTCACCGCTGTTCCAAGCCTACAAGCTCATCAAGACCCAGGAAAAGCACGGAAAGGGCCGTGATGAGATCAAGCAGATGTTGATGGAGAAGTTCGGAGAAAAGAACGCCGAGGTCTCGGTGCAGTAGTTAAATATTTAAACGCATACTGAACGGTGGTTGATGCTGAACACCTAAAAGGCTCAGAATCAACCGCCGTTTCCTGTTATCTGGCCTGCGACAGCCACGACTTGCCGATTTTGGGGTTGCCTACGAGGGTTCATAAACTGTATCATGAGTGTAGGTTTTGGGTGTTTAATGGACAATACTTACTGGCCGAAATAGCAGCACTTCGAATCGTATCACTGCAGGAGACAGCCAAGTGGTGGATGTAAGCATGAGCACGACTTCAAGCCTACCAGGTGGTGTCATTTTCTAATTGTTCCGTCATCACATGTGATCTAAAGTAGACTATATCTTTGTGCGCGGTGCATGGTTAATTTGAACAAAAAGAAATTATCCGCTATAATTAAATAAAGAACCGTCGCAAGAAATACGTGAAGGGCTTTACTTCATACACTTTTGAGTGTGGGAAATAGGGCTCTTCACTTTTTGGTATTGATTTTCTGAAGGGAGTCCTGAAGTATGCCTCAAATAATGCTGACCAGCTATGATAAGGAAAAATTGCTGAAAACGATCCAAGTAGCTGTTTTGAACGGAGATATTCAGGATGCGGCAGTGCGTGAGCTGCGCAATGAAATTGGCCAGGCTGCTGAAATGGAACCGCAGGAAATGCCCGCGGATGTGGTCACAATGAATACCAAAGCCATACTTCATATTGATAAAGAAGATCTTGAAATCGTGCTGGTGTATCCCGACGAAGCAGATTGGAGCAAAGGCAAATTGTCAGTTTTGTCTCCCATTGGAACCGCTATTTTGGGATATCGGCAGGGTGATATCGTAGAATGGTCTGTTCCCTCGGGAACAGCGAAAATCGAAATCAAAAAAGTAGTTTACCAACCAGAGGCATCTGGTGACGAGTAGCTATTATCATCTCGCAGACTTTTTATCTGGCATGATCAGGGGAGGTTATTGTTTTGTGTGTTCGTGCGCTGATCGATACTTTAGACCCTTCCTTGGCCATCGAAATATATGCAACGGCGAAGGAAAAAGCACCAGAACATCTTGGGATGTTTCGCCAGGACATGCCGGAGTCACTCAATTCTCTGTTGGAAAAATATGGAGAGACGGGCGTTAAGGGATACAATAGCTATAAAGCTTATGTACTCATATATATCGAAGACAACTAGTAAATTGCTGTAAAGAAAAGATAAGCTGCTGTGATATGCAGAAGCTTATCTTTTTTCTATTTGCTATCTTTTTAGACGGACAAACCCCTCAACAAATCTCGTTTCATTTTTTGTGATTGCCCGCGTAAATAACTGACTTTGGGGTATTAGACATGCCAACATATTTCACGGAACACAATTGGCTTAATTCGGTTTTGCATACAGCTCTCCCAAAATCTGTTTTGACCTGAAATCAATGATATGATAATATCAATCTATTGTAGAACAATTGTATAGGTATGAATCTCGCGCGCCGACAGGCAAATCAGTCCTGTGCAAATCTGTCAAATCCCGACAGCACAAGGAGGACTTCGAATTGGAGCACCTACATGAATTATTGGAATCCCAGAACTACTTTCTACATATCTATGATAGCATTCGATTAGTTGATCCTCAGCAGGGCGAATTGCTGGAATATGATGATTTGAACAACATTAAGCGAACTGGTGTAAATTGCACTGACGTGTTCGGTACCGACGAGCGTTGCCAGAACTGTACTTCAATCCGTGCGTTTTATAGTGGAAAAACGACTGTAAAGCTGGAGTATTCCAAAGGTAGTGTGCTACTTATTATGTCTGTCCCGATTGAATATAACGGTCACCGGTTTGTTGCTGAATTGGTCAAAGACATCACGGATTCAATGACCACCGATATTCGGGATAAATCTCGTGTAGATGAAATTACCGGTGTCATTCATGATTTGAACAAATTGGCCACCACAGATGCGTTGACCGGATTGTTTAACCGTCGCTATTTTGACGAAAAACTACCGGAAATGATGGAGAGCTACAACGAGCACAATCAAAGTATCTGCTGCGCAATGCTGGACCTCGATGACTTCAAACAGATTAATGATACCTATGGCCATCGGGCAGGTGACCAAGTGTTGGCTGCAACGGCACGGACCATCGCGTCATTTATTCGGCGCAGTTCCGACTTGGCCGTGCGGTACGGTGGCGAAGAGTTCCTGATGCTATTTGTCGGCGTCGACTTGCTGACTGGGTGCAACATTCTTGAGCGCATTCGGCAGCAAATCGAACAAACTATAGTTAAGGTTTCCGGACACGCCCTGTCGGCAACTGTCAGTATCGGTATCGCAGAGCTAAACCCAAGTGAAGATATGCAACAGTTGTTAGATAGATGCGATGAATTGCTGTATCTTGCAAAAAGAAATGGAAAAAACCGTTTAGAAAGCTAAGTGGCGCTGGACTTCTAATATCCCCTCGTGGCATTATCCACATGCAAAAGAATCATAAAGAGATATGCCCACCGTTTTATGGTGGGCATATCTCTTTTGTTGGCGTTTCCGTTACACGTTCACTATGGATCTTTGGTAAGCGTCCACCCAAGCGGTACATGGTGGAAGATTGGATAGTGTGAGAAAATATCCCAAAGGTAACGAAAAAGTGCAATAGATATTTTCGAGAGGATTGGGATAGGATATGGATACACGTCAGCTGACGCACGAGGTACGGCTGAAGCATTGGGCGGAGGTGTTGCGCCGGCGGCGGGAGAGCGGGCAGACGATCCGCAGTTTCTGCCGTTCGGAAGGAATCTGCGAAAAGACCTACTACTATTGGCAAAAGCGCATACGCCAGGCAGCCGGGGAATCCCTGATGGGTCAAGGCGAGAGCCAAGTTCCCGGCGCGCTACCGCCTGCTCCTGTGTTTGCTGCTCTGCCGGCGCTCAAAACTGGCGGTGCGGTGCGTATAGAGATTGGCGGCGCCGTGGTGGAGATTGAGCCTGGCGCGGATATGGCCGTGGCCATGAGCGTGCTGCGCATACTTGCAGGCCAATGTTAGGCGATATAACCAAGGCGCAGAACATCTATGTTGCCTGCGGGTACACCGACCTGCGCAAAGGCATAGATGGCCTAGCTGCCCTGGTACAGCAGCGCTTTGAACTCGACCCGTTCTCAGACAGCCTGTTTTTGTTCTGCGGGCGGCGGTGTGACCGGATGAAGGCGCTTTACTGGGAGGGCGATGGGTTCGTTCTGCTGTACAAACGGCTGGAGCGGGGCGCGTTCCAGTGGCCACGTAAGGAGAGCGAAGCTGTGGCAATTACGCCGCAGCAATTCCGATGGCTGATGGAGGGACTGCGGATCGAGCAGCCGAAGGCATTGAAGCCTGTGGGCCGGGTGGCTGTCATCTAATACGAAATATTTTGCTGTACCGCCTCAAATTCTCCGGCCTGTCAATATCGAGAAAAGTCGCGGTGTGGTAGAATATTGGTATGGATACAGTGACGCTCCCACGGGAAGAATATGAGGAAATGAAGGCGCAGCTCCAATGGTTAAAGGAGCAGGTTCGCCTTGCGAAGCACCGGCAGTTTGGCGCCTCCAGCGAGAAAAGTGAATATGGCCAGTTAAATTTGTTCAACGAGGCGGAGCAAACTGTCGATGATCACACGGATGAGCCTGCGCTTTGCGAGGTGGAGAAGCATTATCGCCAGAAAGCAAAGCGTGGCGCGGACCGCCTGCCGCCAGAATTGCCGGTGGAAGTGGTGGAGCACATTTTGCCAGATGAAGAACAGACTTGTTCCGAATGTGGCGGAGCACTGCATATCCTGGGCAAAGAGATCGTGCGGGAGGAATTGAAACTCATCCCGGCCAGGGCGGTGAAAGTGCAGCATGTGCGTTTTGCATACGGCTGCCGACGCTGCGAGAAGGATGGAGAGAGTGTACCTGTTGTGAAGGCGCCGATTTCCACGCCGGTCATCAAGGGCAGCTTTGCCTCGCCCCAAGCTATTGCGCACATTGCGGTGCAAAAATATGTGATGTGTGTTCCGCTGTACCGCCAAGAACAGGAATGGAAACGGGCCGGGATTTTGCTCTCGCGGCAGACGATGTCCAACTGGCTGCTACGTGCATCGCAGGATTGGCTTTTCCCGGTATACAATGCCCTGCGGCGGCTCATGCTGAGCCTAGACGTCCTCCACGCGGACGAGAGCGTACTGCAAGTTCTGCACGAGGACGGGAAAACCGCGCAGAGCCAAAGCCGGATGTGGCTGTACCGCACCAGTGGAGATGCTGCCATGCCCATTGTCCTGTTCGAATACCAGCCGGACAGGGCGGCCAAACGGGCCGCAGCATTTCTGGAAAGCTTCAAGGGATACCTTCATACCGATGGGTATGAGGGATACCACGGTTTGCCCGAGGATATTGTGGTTGTCGGTTGCTGGGCCCATGCCCGCAGGAAATTCGACGAGGCCCTCAAGTCTGTTACAAAAGAACAGCAGATTGGCAGCGGAGCCCTTCATGGGAAGCAGATTTGCGACCGGCTGTTTGCCATTGAGCGCGGCTTGGCTGAACGTCCACCGAAAGAACGCCTAGAAAAGCGCCGGGAACTGGCAGGACCGCTGCTGGATGACTTTCATCTGTGGTTACAGCGCCAACATGTTGGGAAAAATGCCTTTGGCAAGGCGG
>JAJDGD010000052.1 GCA_030265505.1 Ruminococcaceae bacterium OttesenSCG-928-O06
CAGCGGGTGAAAGTATTGTCACCGTGTGGCGGCCTCGCTCAAACGTATTTTTTCACGGGCGGTGCATGCAAAGCACGGGCGGCGTGCCCATTCAAAGCCATATAACGAACATATTTCCCCAAGGAGAGTGCCATGAAAATCCTTGTTCTGGACGGCAACAGCATCTTAAATCGCGCCTTTTACGGCATCAAGCTGCTTACCACCAAAAGCGGCCAGTATACCAACGCCATCTACGGCTTCATGAATATTTTGTTGAAGCTGGAGGACGCCGAAAAGCCGGACGAGGTAGCCGTTGCCTTCGACTTGCCCGCGCCCACCTTCCGCCACAAGATGTACGACGGCTACAAGGCGAAGCGCAAGGGCATGCCCGAGGAACTGGCCGCCCAGATGCCGGTGCTGAAGGAACTGTTGGCTCTGCTGGGCTATGCCGAGGTGAGCCGCGAAGGCTTTGAAGCGGACGACATTTTGGGCACCCTGGCCAAAGCTGCAAAACAGCGGGGCGAGGCGTGCCTGCTGGCCACCGGAGACCGGGATACCCTGCAGCTGGTGGGCGACGGCGTGACCGTGCTGCTTACCACCACCCAGATGGGCCGCGGCGAGACCGTGCGCATGGATGAAGCCGCCGTGTGGGAAAAATATGGCGTTACACCAAAACAGCTAATAGACGCCAAGGGCCTGATGGGCGACGCGTCGGACAATATCCCCGGGGTGCCGGGCGTGGGGGAGAAAACCGCCTTCGCCCTCATCCAGCAGTTTGGCAGCTTGGGTGCCGTGTATGAAAACCTGGACGACGAGAGCATCAAGCCCGGCGTGCGCGAAAAGCTAAAGGTCGGGCGCGAAAGCGCCGAGATGAGCTATGCACTGGCCGAGATAGACTGTGCAGTGCCCATAGACACCGCCGCCGGCACCTATAAAAAGAAACCGGCCGACGCTGCGGGTGCCGCGGCATTGCTCTCGAAGCTGGAGATGTACTCTATACTGGACCGCCTGGGTTTGGACAAGGCCCCCGCCCCCGCGGCAGACGAAAACGCCCCCGCTTTGCCCGAGGTGCAGCCGAAGCCGCTACAAGAGGCCTTGGCGGGCATGGTGTTTCTGGCCCCGGCCGAGGGCGGCGGCTTTGTGGTGGTGCCCGCGGGCAAGCAAGAGGTATTTTATGCGGCGGCGGACGACGCTGCCCTGCTGGCGCTGTTGCGGGACGAAAAAGCCTACAAGCGGGTGTTTTCCTCCAAAGAGCTGCACAAGCTGGCCCTGGCAGAACAAAGCGGCAGCCGGCCCGCCCAAAGCGTGGTGTTTGACGCAAAACTGGCCGCCTACCTGCTGAACCCGGCGGCCGCCAGCTACACGGTGCAGCGCCTTGCGGCGGAGTATGACACCCGCCCCGCCTTTGCCTGCCCCGCCCAGCCCGACGCGCCGTATTTGGAGCCGCTGTACCGCAAACTCTCGGAAGAATGCGCCGCCGCCGGCATGACGAAACTGCTGATGGAGATAGAGCAGCCTTTGGCCGAGGTGCTGGCCAGCATGGAGCTGGTGGGTATGGCCATAGACGCCGCGGGCCTGCGTGCCTTTGGCGACGAGCTGCAGGCAGAGCTGCAAAAGCAGCTGGCGTCCATCTACCAAGAGGTGGGGTATGAGTTCAACCTGAACAGCCCCAAGCAGCTGGGCGAAGCCCTGTTTGAAAAAATGGGCCTGCCCGCCCGCAAGAAGACCAAAAGCGGCTTTTCCACCGACGCCGAGACCCTGGAAAGCCTGCGGGAATACAGCCCCGTGATAGACACCATCCTTTTGTACCGCACCTACCAAAAGCTGAACAGCACCTATGTGGAGGGCCTTTTGAAAGAAATTGGCCCCGACGGGCGCATCCACTCCACCTTCAATCAGACGGAGGCCCGCACCGGGCGTATTTCCTCCAACGAGCCGAACTTGCAGAACATTCCCATCCGCACAGAACTGGGCAGCCGGCTGCGTCGCTTTTTTGTGGCGCCCGAAGGCACCCTTTTGGCCGACGCCGACTACAGCCAGATAGAACTGCGCATTCTGGCCGATATCAGCGGGGACGAAGCCATGCGCGCGGCCTTCCAAAACGGGGAGGACATCCACCGCGCCACGGCGGCCCGGGTGCACGGCCTGCCACAAAGCATGGTAACGCCCCAGCTGCGGGCTTCGGCCAAGGCCGTCAACTTCGGCATCGTGTACGGCATCGGGGCGTTCAGCCTTTCCAAGGACATCGGCGTCTCGGTAAAAGAGGCGGACGAGTTCATCAAAAGCTACCTGGACAGCTTTCCCGGCGTGAAGGCCTATATGGACAAAACCGTGGAGGACGGCAAAGAGCACGGCTATGTGCAAACGCTGTACGGCCGCCGCCGCCCCTTGCCGGAACTTGCCAGCAGCAACCGCAACATCCAGGCGGTGGGCCGCCGCATGGCCATGAACACCCCCATCCAGGGCACCGCGGCGGATATCATCAAGCTGGCGATGATACGCGTGTGGCGGCGCCTGCGCGCCGAAGGCCTTTCCGCCATGCTGGTGCTGCAAGTGCACGACGAGCTGATTGTGCAGGCGCCAAAGGCCGAAGTGCCGCGCGTTGCGGCCATCTTAAAAGAGGAGATGGAGGGCGCGGCCACGCTGGCGGTGCCCCTGCAGGCCGACGTGCACACCGGCCAAAACTGGCTGGACGCGAAGGGGTAGGGCCCGAAGGCCACGCCAGACGCCGTTGTGCCGGGGAGCAATGTTATGGATACTTTCACCCATCTTACGGTTGAGCCACTTTCTACCGGTCACCTTGCCACCGTCTGCGCCATTGCCGCCACCGCGCCCGACCCCTGGAGCCGCGAGAGCCTGGCCGCCGCCCTTGCGGACGCGCGCTACCACTGCCTTGTGGCGCTAAAGGGGCAAACCCCCGTGGGCCTTGCCTGCTTTGTGGCCGCGCAGGACACGGCAGACGTGGCCCAGCTGGTGGTGGCCCCCGCCGCCCGCCGGCGTGGGGTGGGGCGGCTGCTGTTGGGCCGCGGGCTTGCCGTGTTGCGCGCGCAGGGGATAAAGCGGGTGCTTTTAGAGGTACGCCAAGGCAACGCCGCGGCCATTGCGCTGTATGGCAGCCTTGGCTTTCACACCCTGGCGGTGCGGCGCGGCATGTACCAGCACCCGCCCGAGGACGGCCTGTTGATGGCCCTGGACATCCCCCCGAAAACCGGAGACGAAACATGACGATACTGGGTATAGAGACCAGCTGCGACGAGACCGCCGCCGCCGTGGTGCAAGACGGCCGCGTGGTGCTGTCCAATACGGTGGCTTCCAGTGTGGAGGAACAGGCCCTGTACGGCGGCGTTGTGCCCGAGATTGCCAGCCGCCGACACATCGAGAGCATCTCCGGCGTGGTGGCCACCGCCCTGAAGGACGCGCACCTTGCCGTGCAGGACGTGGACGCCGTGGCCGTTACCGCCGCGCCGGGGCTCATCGGCGCCGTGCTGGTGGGGGTAAACTTTGCCAAGGGGCTGGCCTTTGCCGCCCAAAAGCCCCTGGTGCCGGTACACCATCTGCGGGGGCATGTGGCCTCGCTGTACCTGGGCAGCCCGGCCCTGGCGCCTCCGTTCTTTTGCCTTGTGGCCTCGGGCGGGCACTGCCATTTTGTGCAGGTGCAGGGCTACACCGGCTTTACAGTGTGGGGCCGCACGGTGGACGACGCCGCCGGCGAGGCCTTTGACAAAGTGGCCCGCGCGCTGCACCTGGGCTACCCCGGCGGCCCGGCCATTGCCAAGGCCGCCGAAGGGGCAAACCCCGCCGCTTACCCCCTGCCCACCCCCAAAACCGAGGGCGCTTACGACGTGAGCTTTTCCGGCCTGAAAACCGCCGCGCTGAATGTGGTGAACACCGCCGCCATGAAGGGTGAAGCGGTGGATATCCCGGCCCTTGCGGCCAGCTTCCAGCAAAAGGTGGCAGACATTTTGTGCGACACGCTGTTCCGCGCCGCACAGGCCGCAGGCCAGCGGGTGGTGGGGCTTGCAGGGGGCGTTGCGGCAAATGCCCTGCTGCGGGAAAAGGTAGCCGCCCGCGCCGCTGCCGAGGGCATGGTGCTGCACCTAGCGCCCCTGCAGTACAGCGGGGACAACGCCGCCATGATAGCCGCCCAGGGCTACTACGAGTATCTGGCCGGGCACACGGCGGGCCCGGGCCTGAACGGCTATGCCTCCTGGCCTATGGAAGAGGACTTCCCCGGGTAAGACGGGGCAAAGTGCAAAAAAGCAGGGCGGCCTTTGTGCAAGGCCGCCCTGCTTTTTTATATACGCTAGGATATCGTGCCCGGCGAGGGGAACAGCCGCAGCCACACCCTGCCCACCACACGCTCTCGCCGTACAAAGGTGTTTTGCCAATAGCGGGAGTCCCACGACTCGTTGCGGTTGTCCCCCATCACAAAGTAGCAGTCCTCCGGGATGGTATAGGGCCCAAAATTGCCCCGCAGGGCGCCCTTTACAAAGCCGGTCTCCAGGGGGGTGCTTTGCCCGTCTATATACACCAGGCCGTCGCGTATCTCCAGCTGCTCGCCCGGCATGCCAATGACGCGCTTCACATACAGCTGGGTCTCGTCATCCGGGTAGTGGAAGATCATGATGTCGTAGCGGGCGGGGTCCTCGAACAGGTAGACAAAGCGCAGGCCCAGCACACGGTCGTTCACCTGGATGGTGTCCTCCATCGACTCGCTGGGGACCTGGGCGTTCACAAACACCACCTGGGTAAGCAGAAGGGCCACCAAAAGGGCTATCAAAATGGCAATGACCCACTCCCGCAAAGCGGTGGAAAGCCGGGCGGTTTTCTCCCCGCCGGCTGTGTTTTGGTTTTCCTGCTGCACACGGGGCCCCCTTTCCGCTTATATTTCCTGCAAAAAGTATAGCACCAATGGCCCGGCGCCGCAATGGGAAACGTGCCGGCGCCGGTTTTGCTACGCGTGCCAAACACACAAAGCGCGCCAACCCCCTGTATTTTGCCCGGTGTTTTTGCTATACTGGTAAAAACGCAAAGCCCCCGGTGGCCTGGCGCCCCGGTGGAAAGGAGCCCTTATGACTGACAACGACAGAGTGATTGCGCTGCTCATCGACGCGGAGAACGTCTCGCCGAAATATATTCAGGTGATTTTGGACGAACTGAGCGTATATGGCACGCCGGCCTACAAGCGCATTTATGGAGACTGGACCAGCGGCGAGATGGCCAGCTGGAAAAAATGCCTGTTGGAGAGCAATTTGACGCCCATCCAGCAGTTCAGCTACACCCAGGGCAAAAACGCCAGCGATTCCGCCATGATCATCGACGCGATGGACATTTTGTACACCAAAAACTGCGACGGCTTCTGCATTGTGTCGTCCGATTCGGACTTTACGCGCCTGGCCGCCCGCCTGCGCGAAAGCCGGATGTTTGTCATCGGCATGGGCGAGAGCAAAACGCCCACCTCGTTTAAAAGCGCGTGCGACACCTTCAAGTACCTGGACGTTTTGCTGAACGCCCGCGAGGGCCAGGCCCAAACCGAGAAGAAGGCACAGCAGGCCAAAACAAGGCCCGCGGCCAAAAAGGCGCAGAAGCCCGCGGCCAAAACGCCCCAAAAGCCCGCGGTGGAGCCAGAGCCAGAGCCCGCCGCCGCACCCCATGCCGACCCCCACGAGGAGAGCGCCCTGGGCTTTGTGCCCTTAGAGGAGATTGTGGCGCGGGTGAAGACCATACTGGACAAGGACAGCGACGAGGATGGCTTTATGGGCCTTTCGCAGGTGGGCAGCATACTGGGGCGCATGTATGCAGACTTTGACACGCGCAACTACGGGTTTTCAAAGCTGCACAAGCTGCTGGACTATACCGGCGAATTTGAGACGAAGTACGAGCAGATACCCGGCGGCGGCAAAAACCTGATGGTGAAGAACAAGTAGTACCCGCGCGGTTTTTGGCGGCCGGCACGGGCCGCCTTTGGGGGAGGGGGCAGCATGTTCCAAAACAGCGCGCATATCAAAACCATGCTGGACAATTTGCAAACCGGCATCTATATTCTGGACGCAAGGGGTGTGTATATTTACGCGAACAAGGCCCACCTGGAGCAATCGGACGTGGCGGAAGAGGCGCTGCTGGGCAACGATGTGCATGATTTGATTCCCCTGGGTGTGGTAGATTTTTGTATCTCCGACCTTGTGCGTGAAAAAGGCCGGGCCGTTACGGTGGTGCAACTGGTAACCCCGGGCACGGGCGCCACGCCTTACCGGCAGCTTATTACCTCCACCCCATTGTTTGACGAAGACGGAGAGATTGAGTACTTTTTTACCGAAGCGCACAACATGAGCCAACTGAACATGCGGTACTATGCCGCCCTGTTGGCCGGCGAGGGGTTGCAGCAGGTACAGGGGGACACAGGCGCACCGCGGCGCGTGCCCAAAACCATCATCTGTGAAAGCCCGGCCATGCGCCGGCTGTTCGACGCGGTGGACCGCTTTTGCAACATCGACATCCCGTTGCTGATTACCGGAGAGAGCGGCACCGGCAAAGAGGTGATGGCCGAGTATATCCACCAGGCCAGCAACCGGCGCGATAAAAAGCTGGTGGTGGTGAACTGCGCCGCCCTGCCGGAAAACCTGCTGGAGGCGGAACTGTTCGGCTACGAGAAAGGCAGCTTTACCGGCGCGTTGCAAACGGGCCGCCAGGGCATGATAGAACAGGCCGAGGGCGGCACCCTGTTTTTAGACGAGATTAACAGCCTGCCGCTGGGCATGCAGGCAAAGCTGCTGCGCACGCTAGAGACCCGCACCGTGCAGAAGGTGGGTTCCGTACAGCCCCGGTTTGTGGATTTCCGCCTGCTGTCCGCTACCGGGCAGGACCTGGAGGCCTGTGTGCAAAGCGGGCAGTTCCGGCTGGATTTGTACTACCGCATCAACGCAGTGCCGGTGAACATCCCGCCCCTGCGTCAGCGGGCCGAGGACATCATTCCCCTGGCGGTGCACTTTTTGCAGCAGTTTTGCGAGCAGTATGGCCGGGTGCGCTTTTTCTCCAAAGAGGCGCTGCAGGCCCTGCAACGGTACGACTGGCCCGGCAACGTGCGCCAGCTGAAAAACTATGTAGAGCGCCTGGTCATTATGAGTGCCGAGGACGAACTGGACGTGCGCCAAGCGCCGGAGAACCTGCTGCCGGACGAAGCGGTGCCCGCCGCTTTTGCGGGGCCGCCCGCCCCCGCCATAGACTTTGCCGGCGGCCATTTTTCCCTGAAGGACTACTTGGCCGAGTGCGAGCGCGAAGTGCTGCAGGCCACCCTGGAGCAGTTCAAAAGTACCTATAAAGCAGGGGCGTTTTTGGGCATGACGCAGTCCTCCATCGCCAAGAAAAAGCAAAAATACAACATACAATACTGACGCAAGGCACAGAAAGCGACCAATGAATATTTTCATCACAAATGAAAATATTCATTGGTTTTTTTGCGAATGATGAAAATATTCATTGTTATATGGTTCACAAACAAAAAACTGGCGCACAAACGCATCTTACACTTGAACACCATTTGGCACATTTGTTGCTAATGTATGAACAGAAGGGATAAGAAATGGGAAAAAGCAACAGGAGGTGTGCCAAAACCAAACGCAAGAAGAAGGGCGTGTATCAAACAAAAGGAGGAATGGATTTTGGATTTAGGTGTTGTTAGTATCATTGGCATCATTGTGGGCCTCATTGTCATGATCTTCCTGGCCTACCGCGGCGTAAGCCTGCTGCTGTGTACCCCCCTTGCGGCGGTGGTTGTGGCAGCTTTCTCTTTGCAGGACCCCATTGCAATGCTAACGGGGCCCTACATGGCGGGGTTTGTGGGCTTTGCCCAAAACTACTTTTTGCTGTTTATGTTCAGCGCCATGTTTGGCGCGCTGATGGGGGCTACGGGCTGTGCGCGGGGTATCTCCAACGCCATTACCAAACTGGTGAACCGCGCGCCGGAGAAAAACCGCAAGTTCCTGGCCATCCTGTGCATCACCGCCATCAGCCTGATTTTGGGTTATGGCGGCGTGAACGGCTTTGTTATCATCTACACCACCACCGCCATCAACAGCCAGCTGCTGAAGCGGCTGGACATTCCCTGGCATTTGGGCGGCCTTGCCACCGTGGCGTCGGCCGTGTGGGTGCAGGGCTTTTTGCCCGGCTCTCCCTCCATCCAGAACCTCATCCCCACCACCTTCCTGGGCACCGCGCCCACGGCGGGGCCGGTGCTGGGTATTTTGTGCTCCATTTTGGCGGGCATTTTGTGGCTGTTCTACTGCCGCTACGCCCTGGGCAAGGCCGAAAAGGAGAAAGAAGGCTTCTTCCCCACAGGCACCGAGATAGACAAGGTGTCTTTCGATTTGGGCGACCGTGAACCTCCCGGCATCCTCAAGTCGGTCATCCCCTCGGCGGTACTGCTCATCGTGCTCAACGTAATCAAGTTGTCTCCGGTGCTGTCCCTCATCATCGCTTGCGCTGCGGCCGTTATACTGTTCTGGCCTGCTTTGGCCCAAACAGAAAAGGGCCCAAAAAACGTGCTGGATGTGCTGACCCAGGGCGCGCTCAACTCGGTGAATGCGGTTATCGTTACCTGCGCGTGCGTGGGCTTTGGCGGCGTGGTTTCGGCGGTGTCGGGCTATCAAACCATTTTGAACGCCCTCACCAGCATTCCCGGGCCCCCCATCTTCCAGTTCTTCATCGCCGTCAGCGTGGCGGCCGGTGCCACGGGTTCCGGCTCGGGCGGCCTCACCATCGCGCTGAACAGCCTGGGCCAGCGTTTTCTGGACATGGGCATCAACCCGCAGGTGCTGCACCGCGTGGGCACCATGGCCTGCTGCAGCCTGGACACCCTGCCCCACAACGGCGCCATTGTGAACAGCTTGATGGTGAGCCGCCTTACCCACAAGCAGGCTTACAAGCACACCTTCATGATCTCGGTGGTCATCACCACTATTTGCTCGCTGGCGGGAACCGTGCTTGCCAGCATGGGAATTGTATAATAATATTGACAAAAGTTTTGCAAAAAGGGTACACTGACTATACAATCTGCGAACAGGCAGAATTTGTATATCTCTTTAGAAACGGGAAGGAGTTCGGAAAATGGAGATCAAGAAAGTTGCATGTTTGGGCTCGGGTGTTATTGGTGCCAGCTGGGCGGTTGGGTTTGTGCAGCATGGTTTTCCCACCGTGATGTATGATGTTGACCAGAAGTTTTTGGACGCCGCCAAGGAGAATATCCATGGCATGTTTGAGAACCTTGCCAAGTACGGCGGTATCGACCCCGCCCGCATCCCTGCGTGCGAAGCGCTGATCAGCTACACCACCTCTATGGAAGAGGCGGTGAAGGACGTACAACTGATTCAGGAGAACGTTCCCGAGAACTACGAGATTAAATGGCA
>JAJDGD010000053.1 GCA_030265505.1 Ruminococcaceae bacterium OttesenSCG-928-O06
CCGGCGCCGCTGCCCCGGCCCGGCCCCACCGGGATGCCCTGCTCCCTTGCGTAGCGGATAAAATCCGCCACAATAAGGTAATAATTTGTATACCCCATGCTGGCGATGACGGAAATTTCATACTCCAGGCGCTCTTTCGCCTCGGCGGGCGGGGCCTCGCCATAGCGCTGCACCAGCCCTTCCTCGCACAGGCGGCGGAAATAGGCCTCGTTGTCTTCGCCGTTCGGCGCGGTGAAGCCCGGCAGCTTGGTCACACCAAACTCGTATTCAAAGTTGCATTTTTCTACAATTTTCTGGGTATTTTCGCAGGCCTCGGGCACAGCGCTGAACAGCGCGTACATCTCCTCGGTGCTTTTCACATAGAACTCGTCCGTGCCAAACTCCAGGCGGTCTTCGTCGTGGATGGTTTTCCCCGTTTGGATGCAGATGAGGATGCGCTGCATGCGGCTGTCGTCCCGGGCCAGGTAGTGGGCGTCGTTGGTGGCCACCAGCGGGATATCCAGCTCACGCGCAAGGCGTATCAGCCCGGGTAGCACCTGCTGCTGCTCGGGCAGGCCATGGTCCTGCAGTTCCATGTAATAGTCTTCGCCAAACAGGCCCTTGTACCACCCTGCCGCCTCTTTGGCGCGGGCGGCGTCCCCTGCAAGCAGCGCCTGGGGCACCTCGCCCGCCAAACAGGCCGAAAGGCACACAAGCCCCTCGTGGTACTGCTGCAGCAGTTCTTTGTCCACTCGCGGGCGGGAATAAAAGCCCTGGGTATACCCGGCCGACACCATCTTCACCAGGTTTTTGTACCCGGTCTCGTTTTTGCACAGCAGCACCAGGTGGTGGTTGCCGTCCACATGGCTCACTTTGTCGAAGCGCGAGCGCGTGGCAACATACACCTCGCAACCTATGATGGGTTTAATGCCCGCCTTTTTGGCCGCCTTGAAGAAGTCCACACAGCCGAACATCACCCCGTGGTCTGTAATGGCCACAGAGGTTTGCCCAAGGCTTTTCAGGCGCTCCATCAGGCCGTCTATGCGGCAGGCGCCGTCCAGCAGGCTGTATTCGGTATGCAGGTGCAGGTGGGTAAAACGCTTTTCCAAGGGCTCTGCCTCTCTGTTATTTTTCGTGTGGATTTTCCTGTATTTCCGCGGCCTTTTCCCGCAGTTTTTTGAAGCGGTGGGAAAGCCCGCTTTTGCTCACAGGCACATCGCTTGCAGCGGCAAGCTCCGCCAGGGAATGCTCTGGAAAAGCCTTTCGCAGCGCCGCGGCCTGCTGCAGCGGCGCAGGCAACGCGCCCAGTATGTCCCTCTCCTCCAGCAAGCGGATGGCCTCCAGCATCTGCAAATTGGCGTTCACCATCTTGTCAATGTTGGCGGTCTCGCAGTTGGTAACGCGGTTGGCCTGGTTGCGCAGGCCCTTGTACACCTTCAGGTTCATAATCTCCATGGCCGAAAGCGACGCCCCCATGGTGGTGAGCAAGTCCTCGATCTGCTCGCTGGCTTTCAGGTACAAAACATTGGCCCCCTTGCGGTTGGTCAGTTTGGGGGAGAAGCCCTGGTGCTGCAGCAAGGCGGCAAAATCGCGCATCAGGCTGTACCGGGGCGAGACAAATTCCAGCGTGTAGCCAAGTTCCGGGTTCACCACCGTGCCGCAGCACACAAACGCCGCGCCGACGAACCCGGCCACACATCCGCTGCAGTTCAGGTTGTCCCCGTTCAGGCGCAGGGCAGTTTCTTCCCCGCTGTGGCCAAACATGGCCAGCATTTTTTCCACCTCGTACGGGTCTTTTACGGCAAACTCATAGCTGGCGGCATGCCGCCCCCGCACCGTGGCGTTGCCCGCCACCCCGGCGGCGCGGAACATGGTTTTTGCCCAGCGCGCAGTGTAGGCTTGCTCGGTATGCAGCACCACGCCCCGCGCGTCAAAATACTTGCTGAAGCACGCAATGCCATAGCATACGGCCGCCACGCAGCAGGGGTTTTCTACCTGCCGCTGCATCACTTCTTTTTTCACCTGCTGGGAAAAGCTAACCGCTTTTTTCTCACCTGCCATGGCCCACCACGCGTATCTCTTTTTCCAGCACAAAACCGGTTTGCCGCAGCACGGTTTCGGCCACTTCATCGGCCAGGCGCAGCACGTCGCTGCAGGTGGCGCCGCCCAAATTCACAATAAACCCACAGTGCTTTTCACTAATGGCCGCGCCCCCCACCCGGTGGCCCCGCAGGCCGCACTGTTCTATCAGCGCCCCGGCGAAGGCGCCGGCCGGCCGCTTAAAGGCGCTGCCTGCGCTGGGGTATTCCAGCGGCTGCTTTTCCTTACGGTGGGCCAAATGCTGCCGCATCTTTCGGTGTATTTCCTCGGGCTGCCCCGCCTGCAGCAGGAAGGTCGCCTCCAGCACCACCCAGGGATTTGTGTGGAAGACGGACTCCCGGTATCCCAGCTCCAGCGTTTCCACCGGCAGGGTGCGCACGGCCAAATCCTCGCACAGGCACTGTACGCTTTGCAGCACCCCGCGCACTTCGCCCCCAAAGGCGCCGGCGTTCATGTACACCGCGCCCCCCACGCTGCCCGGAATGCCATAGGCAAACTCCAGCCCGGCCAGCCGGGCGGTTTCAGAAGTATCACATACCTTCGTAAGTTCCGCCCCGGCACCCGCTGTAATCGCATTGCCCTTTACAGCAACGGCGTCGAACCCCTGCCCCAGGTGTACCACCATGCCGCGGTAGCCTTTGTCGCAAAACAACACGTTGCTTCCCTTACCCAAAACAATATGGGGTATATCGCACTCCTGCGCTATTTTAATTGCTTCCACCAGCTGACCCACCACTGTGGGCATGCAAAAAATAGCCGCCGGCCCCCCTATGCGAAAGGTGGTGTGGCGCGCCATAGGCTCCTCGGCCAGGTGGGTTATGCTATTTTCCCGCAGCATTTGGGCCGCCTGCAAAAGTGGTTGCATCCGTGTGTGTTTCCTTCCGTCCTGTTTTTTACGGGCTTAAGGCCATTTGCCCTGTACCCGTTCGGCCACCTTCCTGCCGTGGGCTTGCAGTGTGGCCAGCAGCCGCGCGGTGGAGGCATTCACCACCTGCTCCTCGGGGAAACGCAGTTCCTCCAGCAGCGCAAAGATGTGCCCGTAGTTGCCCAAATCATACAGCGAGTGGGCGTCGGAAGTGACGGCCACCTGGGTGCCGTTTTGCATACAGCATTTGGCCAGGCAGCGCAGGTTCTCCTCGTTCCCCGGGCGGGACGTGCGGGAGCTTGCGTTCAACTCCACCACCTTGCCGTTTTTAGCAAAGGCGCGGGTCACCCGGTCATAGTCGAACAAAAACTCCTCGGTCTCGGCATGGCCTATCATGTCTATTCCTGGCGTTTCGGCAATGCGCAGCCACAGCTCGGTGGTGGCCTCATACCCCGGCGGCGCAATACAGCTTTTGTGCAGGCTGGCTATAACCCAGCCAAACCACTTCAGGTCTTCCCCGCGCACGTCCAGGCGGCCGTTTACATCCATCACGTTGGCCTCTATGCCTTTCAGCAGCAAAAAGCCGTCCTCTATCAGGTCTGGCTGCATCAGCAGGTTGTTGAAATACCACTTGTGGGGCCCGCCCGGCATGCTGGTGCCGTGGTCGGTAATTGCGATGGCGCGGTGCCCCAGGCTGTGGGCCTTCTGCGCCATCTCATGCAGGGTGGAAAGCGCATGCCCCGAGGCAATGGTGTGGGTGTGCAAATCTGCAACAATGTTCATCAAAAAGGGGGGTTCTCCTTACTCCATAGTAACGCGGCTGGCCTCGCCGCTGATATCGTCGTTCAGGCCCATGTGGCGCAAAAGGTCTTGCGCGGCGTTGTACCCCAGGGCCTTCTGCCGGTTGTTGATGGCGGCAATCTCCATAATGATGGCAAGGTTGCGTCCCGGCATCACCGGAATCAGGATCATGGGCACTTCCACGCCCATGATGTCCATGGTGTTGCGCTCCAGCCCGGTGCGGCTGTAGTTCTTCTTTTTGTCCCATGGCTCAAGCTCCGCCACAAGGTCTACCTTCTCGCTTTTTTTCACCGCACCCGCGCCAAATATCTTGGCCACGTTCACAATGCCAATGCCGCGCAGCTCGATAAAATAGCGTATATTCTCCGGCGCCTGGCCCACAATGGTGCGGTTCGACACCCGGCGAAGTTCCACCGCATCATCGGCTATTAGCCGGTGCCCCCGCTTTATCAGTTCCACCGCCGTCTCGCTTTTCCCCACGCCGGATTCCCCTAAAATCAATATCCCTTCGCCGTACACCTCTACCAGCACGCCGTGGCGCGTCACCCGGGGGGCCAGTTCCACCGTCAATATGGAGATGACGGAGTTCATAAACATGGAGGTGGTCTCTGCCGTGGAGAACACGGGAACCTCATACTGGCGCGCAAACTCCCGTATCTCCTGGTAAGGTTCGGCACTGCGGGTAAGCACCACCGTGGGGGGGCTTTGCCTTAAACAGGGCGTGCAGGCTTTTGCGGCGCTCGTCCTCGGCCATCAAACTCAAAAAGCCCATCTCGGCCTTGCCCAATATCTGCACCCGGTTGCTTTGAAAAAACTCCGAATACCCCGCCAAAAGCAGGCCGGGGCGGTTCACCTCCGCGGTCTCGATGTAAATATCTTCAAGGTCCGTCGGGGCCGAGACGATCTCCAAATTCAGGCTGTTGGCAATGGATGACAATGGGACGGAAAACTGGGACATGGGGGCCTCCTATCCGCAATGAATCGCCTCTGTGCTTTCGCAGACGCCTATTGATATATTATATACGATTTGCCCCCATTGTTCAAACCCGGGCTGCGGGGCAAAGGTGATATTTTCAGAGGGATTTTCTTGTATTTTTTTTGCCAGATGCTATACTGTGTGGTACGGGGCGCACCGCGGCGCCACAGCCGCCCCGCCAAAGGAGGAAACCCGATGCGTATCGCCATTTTTGCAGAATACTACTACCCCTTTGTTAGCGGCGTGGTAACCCATGTGGAGACCCTGCGCAACGGCTTGGAGGCCGCCGGGCATGAGGTGTTGATCGTCACGCTGGACCCCGCCGCCAAAAACCACTATATCAAAGACCATGTGCTGTACTGCCCGGCCGTGCCGGTAAAAAAGATATACGGCTACGGCGTGGCAAGCCCCGTGAACGCATTGCGCATGCGCATTTTGAAGCGCTTCAACCCGGACATTCTGCATATCCACACCGAGTTTACCATGGGCCTGTTTGCCCTGTATGCCGCACGCCAGCTGAAAAAGCCCGTGGTGTACACCCTGCATACTTTGTACGACGACTATGTCTTTTACATCGTGCCCAAGCGTATGGAGGGCGTGGCAAAGCCCTTTGCGCACGCCTACATCCGCAAAATCGCTTCTTACGCCACCGAGGTAATTGGTCCCTCGTCCAAGGTGGTGGAATACCTGCGCCTGTGCGGGGTGGACAGGCATGTGAATATCGTGCCCAACACGGTGGATTTAAGCGCCTTTGCCGCAGAAAATGTGGGAGAAGATGCCGTGCAAGCGGCGAGAGACCGGTTGGGCATTCAAAAAAACGACACCGCGCTATGTTTTGTGGGGCGCCTGGGCAAGGAAAAAAGCCTGGACGTGCTGATAGACTGCTTTGCCCGCGCCTTTGCCGGCGAGCGCAACTACAAATTGTTCCTTATAGGGGAAGGCCCGGAAAAACAGGCGCTGGAAGAGCAAATAGCCACCCTGGGCGTGCAGGGGCAGGTGCAGCTTACCGGCCGCATAGAGCACGACGAGCTGCCCGCCTACTACCACGCCTGCCACCTGTTTGCCACCGCCTCCCTCTCAGAGATGAACTCTATCTCCATGCTGGAGGCCACCGCCAGCGGGCTATATATCTTGCAGCGGCTGGATATCTACAACCGCGATTTGATCAAGTCGGGCATCAACGGCGATGTGTTTGAAAGCGTGACCGAGTTTGAAAAGCTGGTGCGGAATCAGGACGCCCTGCCTCCCGACGCAAAACAGCGCCGACGGCAAATTGCCGCCGCATTCTCTCGCCGGTATGGAGAGCGAGAATTCACCGCCGCCGTGCTGAACGTATACGCCCGGGCCGTGCACCGCTACCGGCCTAAATAAAAGCGCGGATTCCCCCGTGGCGCGCACTGGCGTCACCTGCTCGTGGCACATGGCGGCTGGCTTTCTTGCCCGCCTTCCAGCTCACTTTCCCAGTTGCCTTTCTGGTATCCCTTTTGATAGCATTCGTCCGTTGTTTTCGCCTGACTTCCCCGCTGTTTCACAATCGCCTTGGCTCTTAGATAGGCGCACTTTCGCCTTCCCTGCCTCACATTTTTACACAATATTGCCGCCCGCATTTTGCGGGCGGCCGTTTTCTGCCTGTTTACTTTTTGGTTTTTTGTTAGCTGGGAACACGGCCCTGCAAAAGTTCCAGCAGGCTCATCTACATCTTTTTTGTGGGCTTTGCCTCTGGGGGGGGCATCCGGCAGGCGGGACAAAATGGTTTTATATCCACCGCTGCCATACTGGATGCACCGGTTGATGCGGCTGATGGTGGCCGTGCTGATCTCCACCTTTTTCACAATCTGCTCATAGGTGGCGCCGTCCAGCAGCATGCGGGCCGCACGCACGCGCTGGGTCATGTCGGCCAGTTCCTTGATGGTGCACAGATCTTCAAAAAAATCGTAGCACTCATCCACCGTTTTAAGGGCCAGTATGGCATTAAAAAGGTTGTCTGTGTGTTTGTCTTTTTTTATCGCCATCATTTTCCCCCATTTAAGTATGTTTTTGGGTTTGTTTCTTATGCTTTTACACTTTAGCATATTATAGAACAAAATGCAAAAAAAGAATGGGCAAAATCTGCCCATTCTTTTCAAAACAGAGGGTTTATACCCTTTATTTAATCATCCCGGCCACTTCGGCCGCAAAGTCGTCGCTTTTCTTCTCCAGGCCCTCGCCCTTTTCAAAACGGGCAAACTGCAACACCTTGATAGGCCCACCCAGGTCTTTCTCGGCCTGGGCCAAGTACTGGCCCACGGTAATCTTGTCGTCCCGCACAAACTTTTGGTCCAACAGGCAGTTTTCCTCAAAGAACTTGTTCACGCGCCCGGCCACCATCTTCTCAATAATGGCTTCGGGCTTGCCCTTGTTCTTCTCGTCCTGCATGGCCTGGGCCTTCAAAATCTCTTTTTCTTTCTCCACCACGTCGGCGGGTACGTCCTCGCGGCTGATATACGGCGGGTTGAACACTGTGATGTGCATAGCAATATCCTTGCTCACGGTGGCAAACTCCGGCTTTTTGGCTACTTCATCGCTGGCGTCGAACAACACCAGCACGCCATGGGTGCCGCCGCCGTGCACATAGGCACAGTTTTTGCCGCAGAAACGCGCAAAACGGCGTATCTTCAAATTCTCGCCAATAACGAGGATTTTCTCCTGCAGTTCGTCTTGCACGGTACCCTCACCCAACTTGGCGGCCAGCAGGGCGTCCACGTCGGCCGGGTCCTCGCGAATGATGACCTCGGCAAGGTCCTTCACAAACTGCTGGAAGCTCTCGTTCTTGGCTACAAAGTCGGTCTCGCTGTTCACTTCCACCACGGCACCAATGCCGCTGTCTTCATCGGCCATGGCAAACACCATGCCCTCCGAGGCAATGCGCCCCGCCTTTTTGTTGGCGGCGGCAAGGCCTTTCTCGCGCAACAGCTCCGCGGCTTTGGCCAAATCGCCGTCTGCCTCTTGCAGCACTTTCTTGCAGTCCATCATGCCGCATCCGGTTTGCTCACGCAGTGTTTTCACGTCTTGTGCAGTAAAAGCCATAGGGTTGTACAGCAGCCCCAAAGGGGGGCCGCTTCTCCTTTCATTTTTGCTTGGATTTGTTTGAGGTTTTTCGGATTTTTACGCTTCGGCTGCCACGGGGGCATCCACACTGGCCTGCGCATCGCCGGCCGGTTCTTCCTCCTCAAACTGTTCGCCCTGGCGGCCCTCCAGCACGGCCGAAGCCATGGTGCTGGAAATCAGGCGCACCGCGCGGATCGCATCGTCGTTGCCCGGAATCACATAGTCAATCTCGTCCGGGTCGCAGTTGGTGTCCACAATAGCCACAATAGGAATGTGCAGCTTGCGGGCCTCTGCCACGGCAATGTGTTCCTTGCGGGGGTCTACCACAAACAGGGCGCCGGGCAGGCGATCCATGTTCTTCACGCCCCCCAGGAACTTCTCCAGTTTCTCTATTTCAAGCTCCAGCTTGATGACCTCTTTTTTCGGAAGCATCTCAAAGGTGCCGTCCTCGCGCATGGTTTTCAGTTGCTCCATGCGGTCAATGCGGCGGCGGATGGTACGGAAGTTCGTAAGCATACCGCCCAGCCAGCGGGCGTCCACATAGGGCATGCCGCAACGGCCACTCTCCTCGCGAATAGACTCCTGCGCCTGTTTTTTGGTGCCCACAAACAGCAGCATCTCGCCCGAGGTAGACAAGTCACGCACAAAATTGTACGCTTCGTCAATCTTTTTCACCGTCTTCTGCAAGTCGATGATATAGATGCCGTTCCGCTCGGTAAAAATGTACTTTGCCATTTTGGGGTTCCAGCGGCGGGTTTGGTGGCCAAAGTGCACACCTGCTTCCAGTAATTGTTTCATTGATACGACTGCCATGAATTCCCTCCATACGTTAAATTTGTTTACCCTCCGCACCATTCTTTGGGCCCACCACCCGGCGGCAATCTGCCGGGCACCTGGCGGGAGAAGCGGTGCGTGTGTAATGACGTGCCGATATAGTATAGCACAGAATATGCCACAGCGCAAGCGGTTTTGTACCTGTACCGGGGCCGGTTTTCCGGCTTTGTGGTTGCTTGCCCTCTGCTAGGCAGACAGCAGAAATCTGCTTAACAAAACGGCTGGCCGCCCGCCAGCAGCACCGCCTTGCGTAAAATGGCGGCCTCGCCAGCCGGCAGGCCGAACTGTTCTTCCAAAAACCCGCACAACAGCGCAGGGTTCAAGTTGCTCTCGCCACCGGCGGGCAGCTGCACCGCAAGGGCGGGGCC
>JAJDGD010000054.1 GCA_030265505.1 Ruminococcaceae bacterium OttesenSCG-928-O06
GCATTTTTTGCAGCTGCTTAGCGATTATTTGTATGCGGCCCACCTACTGGATTTTTATGGTGACGTAAAGTTTTTGGAGTTCTATTTGGAATATTGCCCGCCCGGCACGCATATGTCGGAGCTTACCCGGCTGATTGGAGACATCAAGGGGGCGGCGGGCTTCCGCAGCCAGTACCGCGGCCTTTTGGCCATAGATATCACCGAGTGGGAGGACAGCTTAGAGGAGGCAAACTTTGTGCGCGTGCTGGAGTATCTCTCCAGCATAGACGACAGTGTGTGCATCATTTTTGTGGCAGAGAATTTTGCCAAGACGGCCGCCGCCAAGGCAGAGCAGTTTTTGGCCAGCTATTGCCGGGTGCGCAGCGTGCCGTTTGCCTACCCGGACGCCGAGCAGTTCACGGTATACTGCGCCGAATACTTGGCGCGCTACCGCATCAAGATGGACGCCAGCGCCTGCCACCTTTTGGCCGAGGCCATTGCCGAACTGATGAAGTCGGACTACTTCGACGGCTACAAAACCGTCAACCGCCTGTGCCAGGACATCGCGTTCGACCTTTGCTCTCTGCCGGACATCCAAAGGCGGCCGGTAACGGAGCAGCACCTGGCCGATTACCGCAAGGACAGCCCCTTTGTGGCCAACCTGAGCAAGCTGGTGAAACTGCGCAACATAGGCTTTGGAGGTGAGCGGTAATGGGCAAAGAGGATTATAAATTTACCAAGTTTTACCGCCAGCGGCAAGAGACCCGCTGGGCGGACGCAGAGGAAGTAAAAGCCATTACCGGCAAGGTGGAGCTTGCGCAAGGCAGCTATGGCGCCGCCGGCCTGCCGGTGCTGAACAACGGCGCCGAGGCCTGGGTGGACGGCAGCGACACCCACAGCCTGATTTTTGGCGCCACAGGCAGCAAAAAAACCCGGCTGTTCTGCATGCCCATGCTGCACATCATGGCCGGGGCGGGAGAGTCCTTTGTGGCAACCGACCCCAAGGGCGAATTATACCGCCGCACTTCGGGCTTTGCCGCGGCCAGGGGCTACCGCGTGGTGGTGCTGAACTACCGCGACTTGCGCGTGGGCGACACCTGGAACCCGCTGGCCCTGCCCTACAAGATGTACCAAAACGGAGACAGGGAAGGGGCCGTTTCCGCCCTGGGGGATTTTGTGAACGCCATCTCGGAAAAGCAGATGGAGACCACCAACGACATTTTTTGGGTGAACGCCGCGCGCAGCGTGGCCCTCTCTATTTTGATACTGATGCTGGATGTGTGCACCGAGGAAGAGTGCAACTTGCAAACCTTCACCCGCTTTTGCGTAGAGTTTGCCAAGGGCACCAGCGAGGACGCCTTTGCCAAGGCCACGGGCTATTACGACGAGGACAAGGCCGAGAAAAACTATTTGAACGAGCTGATGGAACTGGCCCCGCCCGAGAGCATTGCCCGCCTGAACTACGACGGCATTGCCGGCAGCAGCGACCGCGCGCGTGGGGACGTGCAATCCACCCTGTTTACCCTGGTGGGCGTGTTTATGACGCAGGAGATGCTGGTGCGCAACATGAGCCAGAACAGCTTTGATTTGGAGCGCATTGGCCACGAGAAAACCGCAGTGTACCTGATTGTTCCCGACGAAAAAACTACCTTCCATTTTATCGCCACCACGTTTATTAAGCAGTGTTACGAGACGCTGATTGCCCAGGCACAGGCCCAGCCGGACTTTCAGCTGCCCGTGCGGGTGAACTTTGTGCTGGATGAGTTTGCCAACATCCCGGCCATTCCGGATATGCCCGCGATGATTACCGCCGCGCGCAGCCGCAACATGCGCTTTTACCTGGTGGTGCAAAGCATGCACCAGCTGCGCAAAAAGTACGAGGACGAAGCCCAGACCATCAAGGGCAACTGCGAAAACTGGGTGTTCCTCTCCAGCAAGGAGATAGAGCTTTTGACGGAGATTAGTAAGTTGTGCGGCAATGTGCGCTCTACCGAGGAGGACAGCCGGGAATGGCCGCTGATCTCCATCTCCCAGCTGCAGCGGCTGAACAAGCAGCGGGGCGAGGCACTGATTTTCTGCGGCAGGCAGTACCCGTTTATCACCGAGCTTGCAGACATAGACGACTGCCGCTTTGAAGCGTGCGAGAGCGTGCCCTTCAAGCGCGTGCGCATCGGGCAGGTGCACAGCATTGGGCCCAGGGCCCTGTTTACCGAGATAAAGCGCAAGCAGCGCCACATGCCATTTAAGACGTAAGAGAGTATTTTATGAAGCTGATGCGGCGGGTGTGCCCGGCGCCGGGAGGAATGCGTATGAAAGATATTACATTTGAAGAGCTGAAAGACAGAGCCATCAAGGTGCTGGGAAATTATGAGATTTTGCGCAACGACGACGATGAGTTATTGATTGTGCTGGCGCTGGACCTTCCCTTTGCACCAGACGACCCGGTGTTTTATTATGACGGCGGCCCGCACGGCGTGTTGGTGGGTGGGGGCATGCCCGTGATTGTTTGCGACTATGTGCACAAAGAGGTGCGCAAAGTGCTGGAGGCCTGCGAGAGCATCCTGTTGTACGCGGCCCCCACCGCTGCGGGCGACGGCCCCGACGGTGACGCCGCCTTGGCAGTGGAGTTTCATGCACCGGTGTATTGGCAGCCGGACATATACCAGCTGGCTGAACAGCTGATGGAAAAGAAAAAAAGCGAAGGGTAGCGCCTGCTTTCAAGTTACAGTGCAACACAAAGCGGTGCAAGTTTGCCGGTGACGCAGGGCGCCGTTATGCGGGGGCCTTGGTAGGCGGCAAGAAGAACGGCGCAAAAGCGGCGGCTGGTGTGGCGCGGTGCCTGGCCGCCCCGCCTGGCGGCCCCGCCTGGCGGCCCAAGGCAGCCACCTTGCAAGCAAAAGCCCCGGTACTTTTCTCCAGAGTACCGGGGCTTTCTCGTGCTGATTTTGGTGGGTGTTGCGCGCCCGCGTTGGCACCGTGCCGCTGTGCCGTGGCGCCCCGGCTTACCAGGTAAGCCAGCCGCGGGTACGGTAGTCTCGGTTTTGGGCGGTGTAGTAGGCCTCGTTCTCCAAATTGCGCTTCAAAAAGCGGCGGTATTTCCGCATGGTCATTTTTTGGATCCAGCGGTCCTCTTTGTTGCCATAGAAACGGATGGTGGTGTTGTTGCGGTAGTCAAGCAGTTTTTCGCGGCGCGGGCAAATTTGGCGCTTGCCGGTTTTGTAAATACGGCGCACCTCTTTGGCGCTCTGCTCCGCCTCCCAGGCGGCCAGGGCGCAGGCATCCAGGTCCAATATGTTCACCAGCGCAGGGGGTTAAATTTACACCCGTAACAAAACGGGCGCAGGCGTCCCCGCACCTAGAACACGTTCATACGGTAGCACATGGGTCTCATCCTCTCTTTGCAGGCGGGCGGTGGGCTATGCGCGGCCTTTGCCGCGTGTACGCGGGGCACCGGCCTGCTTTACGGCGCGCAGCATTTCATCGGTGTTGCCCTGGTACACGGTGGTAAGCAGCTTGCTTGTGGCGGCGGCGCCGTAGTCTCGCCGGGAAACAAGCGGGCGGTAGTGGTGTTCTTGCGCGGGGTCGGGCCCCAGGGCGTTTTTGGCAACCAGCCGGCGCACCAGGGTTTTCACCGTGGAGGGCTTCCACCCGGTGCTTTGGCACAGCTTTTGCACCAGCTGCGCCACGGTAAGCGGGCCGCCGGCCTGCCAAAAGGCCTGCATCACCACAAGCTCCGCGTCGGTTATTCGGTCGGCTAAATCGGCCACTTTCTCCTCCGTTATATGTCTATAGATAAGGTTACAAGTGTAACCTTATCTATAGTGTACCCGCCCGGCGCCATTTTGTCAAGTACCGGCGCGCAAAATTGCACATGGGCCCGGTGGGTCTATGCTTCGGCCAGCACACCCTGCCACCAGGAACCCGGCCACAGCTGGCCTGCGCTGCCGGTGGCCTGCAGGGCAATGCGTGCCTGGGGCGGCAGGCACACGGGCCGCGCCAGGGCAATGTGCACTTCGCGCACCCCGGCGGGCAGAAAGGCCGCAGGCGAAAACCGGGCGGTTCCCGCTATGTGTTCGCCCTCTGCGTCAACCAGCACCGGTGTGTCCTCATCTTCGCGGGGCCCGTCGCCGGGGCGCATCGCTTCGTGCCCGGGGTAGGCCATCAGGGCGCAAAGGTGGTCTGTCTCACGCAGTGCACCGGGCTGCACCGCCAGCCAGGCGGCAAGGGGAAGCGGGCCCTCCCATGCTTCGGGCAGGGCCAGCCGGGCGGTGTACGGCGTGGGGCCATACCTGCCGTCGTAAAAGGCGCAGGCGGTTTCCTGCGTTTCATTGGGGCGCCCGCCGCAAAACAGCTTGCCGATGGAGACGGGCATGGGCGCGCGCTGTGGGGCCACCAAAAAGTACTGCGCCCCCGTGCGCACCGTGCCGCCGGCCACTTCAAAGCGGGCGGTCAGCTTTTTGGGCGAGGACGTTTGCGCAAGCTGCGTCAGCCGCAGGTGGGTGCAGGGCGTTTCGGGGCGCTCGGGCCACTGGGCGTCCAGCATATCCAGCACGGCGGCGCCCCAGCGGCTAAGGCTGCTGTTGGCCCCGCTGCGCACGCGCCCGGCGTAAATGGCCTTGGGGTCCACCCCGTTGCCATCCGGGCGCTTTTGCATGTCGGGCGGGGACAAAAGGCGGCTGGAATCCCCACTGGTGAAGGGGATGGCGCCGCCAAAGCCCATTTCGCCCAAAATACCGCGCACCTGCCGCACCTGCTCTTCTTCCAGCAGGGCAAAGCCGGGGTCCAACAGCATCTCCTCGTACCAATCCAAAAACACGCACAAGCGGTCTATCCCTGCACGGCGGGCCATGCGCAGGGTGGCCAGCACCTCATCCTCGGGCGCTTCCATGCCGTTCAAAATCAGCACCAGGCCGTCGGGCAGCTCTTGCCCAAGCTCGTGCAGGGTGTAGCAGGCATTCTCCATGCAGCGCATGGCGTAACAGTTGTGGGCGCTTTCAAATAGCTCGGCGTTGTAATGTTCGTAATAATAGCCTTCGTCGCGGCCAATGCCGCGGCTGAACTTCACCCATTCGTGCTTGGGGAAATCCGCAAAGGCGTTCAAAAAATCGTACTTCCAGCTGCGCGCGCCCCCCACCAGCATCAGGCGTTTCAGGGGCGGCGGGGCGCCGGGCGGTACCACAAGCATGTTGTCTGTTGTGATATACCTCACTCCCTTCGGGGCGGTTTGTATGATAGCATGCGTGCGGTGGCCAGAAAAAACGCCGCCCACATGCAAGGGCCCGGCTTTACACCGGGCCCCTGGGCTTTGCCACGGGATCAATTGCAGTTGCCGTTACAGTCGCTGATGCAGTTGAAGGGGGAGTTGCACTCGGCACTCATGGGGGTGTTGTCGGGATAGATGCCGGTGACGCCCTCGAACTGGAGATCGGTGGCATTGCGCAGATCCAGCAATTTTTCGATACTCAAACATTGACCTCCCCTCGGCTTAGCCTGATTTCAAAACAAACCCGCCGCAAAACTTCAGACGGGGTGCCTTGCCGCGTTGTATTTGGCCCGCAGGCCCTCAAAGTCCTCGGAAAACCAGCGGATGCAACAACCGCCGCCGCACAGGCTGGCGTTGCCGCACTGTGCGCACTGGGTGCTGGGCATGCTGCCCAGCTTGTTGCGCACGTTTTCCATCTGCGGGCCGTGCAAAAAGGCGCGTAGCGTGGCGGCGTCGTGGTAGTCGCGCCCGTATTCGCCAATGCTGTAGCCCAACAGGTGGTTGCACAAAAGCAGGCTGCCGTCGGTGTCAAAAATCACGCCGTTGCGCTTTACAACATGGCAGGCGGTGAAGGCCTGGCCGCGCTGGCGCATGGTGGCAAACATCGAGGGCTCGGCCATGCACATGGGCAGGCTTTGGTGCAAAATAAAGTTGCCCTCCATCAGCCGATATACTTCTTCGTACTGCTCTGCAAAGCTGTGGTCTATTTCAATGATATTCTTTTTGCCGTAGGTGGGAACAAAATCCTGGCCCAGAAGGCAATCGTTACAATAGGCGAAGTTCATGGGGTCTTGCTGCAGGCCCAAGCGCGCATAGGTCTCGGCAAAATCCGTAAGGCCGTCAACATTCTCGGCAGAAAGCACATATACAAAGGAGTTGCCAAGCCCCACCGCGTGGCAATTTTCCACGCCTTGCAGCACATCGGCAAAGGCGTCTGCCCCGCAATAGCGGCGGTATTCCTCGCCGGTAATGCCCTTAAGCGAGGTGTTGGCGCGCACGTTTTCGCCCCCGGCCTGTTTGATGGCGCGGCAATATTCTATGTCCCGCAGCGCAATGCCGTTGGTCATCACCGTTACGCGGCCGCCCAGTTGCGCAATCAGGGCCACCATGTCCACCATCTGCGGGTGCAGTGTGGGCTCGCCGCCAATCAGCACAAAGCTGGTAACACCCATGCCAAAGGCGCTGTGGATGAGGTTTTTGGCCATGGGCCAGGGCATGGTTTGCGAGGTATCAAAGTCGGACGACGCGGCATAGCACCACTCGCAGCGCAGGTTACACGCGCGGTTCAGGGTAAGCCATCCACAGGTGATCTCCAAACAAAACACTCCTTTGGAAGAAAATGCATGCACGCGGCACGGCCAATGGAAACAAGCGATGGGTTACAACTGTAACCACAACGACATAGTATCACCAAGCGGGGGGGTTTGTCAACCGAAAGAAGCGAAAAAACACAGGGGACAATGCGCGCTGTGCGGCCCCGCGGGGCAAGTGCTGGTTTTGGAGGTTTTCCCTGGCCCGCTGCAAGAATTTTTGGGCAAGAGAAAGAAATGGAAAAACAGGTCCGAAAACAGCCAGACTTTGATGCGGGGTATGCTATACTGTACCTGTGGAACTTGCCAAAAGGGGGCGAAAACGTGGAAAACAGCGGCAACCTGTACGCGGCGTTCAAGGCGAAGGACGCGCGCTTCGACGGGCGGTTTTTTGTGGGCATATCCACCACGGGGATATACTGCCGCCCCGTGTGCACGGCGCGGCAACCCCTGCAGAAAAACTGCACGTTTTACGCCACGGCGGCTGCGGCCGAACAGGCCGGCTACCGCCCCTGCCTTTTGTGCCGGCCGGAGCGGGCGCCCGGCACCGCGAAGGTGGATGCTGCGGCCAACCTGGCGTACCGTGCCGCCCGCCTTTTGGAGGAAAACTGCGGGGCCGGGCAAAGCCTGGAGGAAGTGGCCGTGCGCCTGGGGTGCACGGCCCGCCACTTGCGGCGGGTGTTCACAGAGGCATACCATGTGTCGCCTGTGCAGTACCTGCAAACGTGCAGGCTGCTTCTGGCCAAAAACCTGCTTACAGACACCGATTTATCGGTGCTGGATGTGGCCATGGCGGCGGGCTTTGGCAGCCTGCGGCGCTTCAACGATGTGTTCAAAAAGCACTATCGCCTTTCCCCCACGGCCTTGCGCAAGCAGGTGCCGGAAGAAAGGCGGCATAAGGGCGATATCACCTTGGCGCTGGGGTACCGCCCGCCTTACCGCTGGGAGGAAATGCTGAATTTTTTGGCGGCCCGCACCATCCCCGGGGTGGACGCAGTGCAAGGCGGGGAATACCGGCGCACGGCATGTTTCACCACGGCGGGGCGCGCGCACGTTTATGGGTGGCTGCAGGTGGGACACCACCCCCAAAAGCATGCGCTTACGGTTACAACAAGCGAATCTCTTTTGCCGGTGTTGCCGCAGGTTTTGGCGCGGGTAAGGCATTTGTTTGATTTGCATTGTGACCCGGATGCAGTTTATGAAACGCTGGAGGGTATGAACGATATACGCCCGGGGCTTTGTGTTTTGGGCACGCGGCTGCCCGGCAGCTTTGACGCCTTCGAAATGGCGGTGCGGGCAGTTTTGGGCCAGCAGATCACCGTAAAAGCAGCCAGAACTCTGGCTTCAAGAATGGTGGAGGCCTTCGGGGTGCCCGTTACAACCGGGGTAGAAGGCCTGACGCATGTGTTTCCCGGCCCGCAGGACATACTGGCGCGGGAAGGGCCGATTGAAGGCCATTTGGGCCCGCTGGGGGTAATTGCGTCGCGTGCCAAAACCATCTATGAATTGGCGCGGGCACTGGCCGAAGGCGAGCTGGATTTGGGCCTTTCGGCCCAGCCGGAAGAAGAGATGAAGAAACTGCTGGCCATTCGCGGCATCGGGCCCTGGACGGCGCAGTATATTGCCATGCGGGCGATGGAGTGGCCGGATGCTTTTTTGGAAACAGACGCGGGTGTGAAAAAAGCCCTTGCCCCGCGCACGCAAAAGGAACTGCTGGGAATGGCCCAGGCGTGGCGCCCCTGGCGAAGTTACGCAACGGTCAACCTTTGGAACTCGCTGTAAGGAGGCGCAGTATGTATTATCAAACAACGCACCCGTCGCCTGTAGGGCGCATCACGCTTGCGTGCAGTGGCGACGGGAAAACCCTTGTGGGCCTGTGGCTGGCCGGGCAAAAATACCACGGCGGCACCATACCCGAAGCAATGGTGGAAAAAGACGACCTGCCAGTGTTCACCGCCACAAAACACTGGCTGACCCGCTACTTTGCCGGGGAAAATCCCGCCATTTCGGAACTGCCGCTGGCGCCCATCGGCAGTGAGTTTCGGCAAGAGGTGTGGCGCATCCTGTGCGAGATCCCGTATGGAGAAGTGGCCACCTATGGCGATATCGCGAAGAAAATGGCCGCAAAGCTGGGCCGGCAAAGCATGTCCAGCCAGGCGGTGGGCGGCGCGGTGGGGCATAACCCCATCTCCATCATCATTCCCTGCCACCGGGTGGTGGGCGCCAACGGCAGCCTTACGGGCTACGCCGGGGGCATAAAGGCAAAAATACAGCTGCTGGAACTGGAAGGGGCGGACATGTCCCGGTTGTTTGTGCCCCAAAAAGGCACGGCGCTGTAGGAAGCGGCCTGCACAAAACACGCGGTGCACTTTTTTGCCCATTCCGTCGCCAGCCCAACAGAATGGATGGTATAATGGGGAAGAAAAG
>JAJDGD010000055.1 GCA_030265505.1 Ruminococcaceae bacterium OttesenSCG-928-O06
GACAAGGCGCTTTCGGCCGCGCGCGCGCGCGAGGCCGCCAAAAAAGCGCGGGAACTGGTGCGCCGCAAAACCATTATGGAGACCAACCGCATGCCCGGCAAGCTGACGGACTGCCGCGAGCGCGACCCCGCATTGACCGAGCTGTACATTGTGGAGGGTGACAGTGCGGGCGGCACGGCAAAGCAAGGGCGGGATTCAAACATCCAGGCCATTTTGCCGCTGTGGGGCAAGATGCTGAACGTGGAAAAAGCACGGCTGGACAGGGTTTACGGCAACGAAAAGCTGATGCCGGTGGTAACGGCGCTGGGCTGCGGCATAGGGGACGAGATGGACCTTTCCAAGCTGCGCTACCACAAGGTGTTCATCATGGCCGACGCCGACGTGGACGGCAGCCACATATGCACCCTGCTGCTTACCTTCTTTTTCCGCTTTATGCGCCCGCTGGTAGACGCCGGGCATGTGTATGTGGCGCAGCCGCCGCTGTACAAGCTGCAAAAAGGCAAAGATGTGCGCTATGCCTACACCGACGAAGAGATGGGCCGCCTTTCCCTGGAGATGGGCGAGCCGAAGATAAGCCGGTATAAGGGCCTGGGCGAGATGAACGCAGAGCAGCTGTGGGAGACCACCATGAACCCCGAAAACCGCATGATTGTGCAGATAAGTATAGAAGACGCGGAAAAGGCGGACGAGACCTTTACCATACTGATGGGCGACAAAGTGGAGCCCCGCCGCCAGTTTATAGAGACGAACGCAAAGTATGTGAAGAACCTGGATGTGTAGGGAAACCACCATGCGAAAAAGGCTGATATGTACGCTTACGGCAACGGCCGCTTTTGCCCTGATGCTGAGCGCCTGCGCGGTGCCGCAGGCAGGTGGAAGCTCGCAGGGCGGCTCTTCTGCGCCGCCGTCTACGTCATCCGCACCGGCAAGCACGTCCGCCGGGGTGCCGCAACCTCCCTCGGAAGCCGCCCGCGCACTGTATGAAACAACCAAATCCTTGCCCGCAGGCCCCTATATTCTTGCAGGAGAAACAGATTTTGCCTTGCTGGAAGGCGCGTGGTTCCATTTTTATGACCCTGCTGAGTTTGTTTCAACAGGATTCAACGACCCCCAACCGGTTTTGATGCACCATTTCTGGTTTGATGAGGCTTGGCACAAAAGAGCCTTTGGCGTATATGGGACAGATGCGGGAGAGGCCTATTGTATTGGACAGATGGAGTACCTAGGTGAAGGCACTTTCCAGGTTATTGGCACGGCAGACCCCGAAGGACAAGAAACGACGATAAAATTTAGGGCCGAGTGGCCGCCGGAAGATAAAACGAAACTTATTATTACGTTGCTTTTTTCCAGCAATCCGGCAGAGGAGCAAAATCTCGAAAAGCCAATGTTGTTTATCAAAGAGGATGGGATAAGTGATATATACACAGCTGTAGCCACTGCGAAATAGTACCGAGCCAACCCACCTATTCCCCAAAACCAAACGGATAAGAGGAGCCCATGGAAAAGGACAGAACAGTTTTTATGGAGGAGTATCCCAACTCCACCTTGATTGTACGGGATATCGAGAAAGAGATGAAGGAGAGCTTTCTTGAATATTCTATGAGCGTGATTGTGGCGCGGGCGCTGCCCGACGTGCGGGACGGCTTAAAGCCGGTGCACCGCCGCATTTTGTACACGATGTACGAGCGCGGCAACGACCCCAGCCACCCCTACCGCAAAAGCGCCGACACCGTGGGCGCCGTGCTGGGCAGCTACCACCCCCACGGCGACGCCAGTGTGTACGACGCCATGGTGCGCTTGGCGCAGGACTTTTCCATGCGGTACCCCCTGGTGGAGGGCCAGGGCAACTTTGGCAGCGTGGATGGCGACCCCCCCGCAGCCTACCGGTATACCGAGGCCCGCATGAGCCGCATGGCCGTGCAGATGATGGAAGACCTGGAGAAGGAAACCGTCGACTTTGTGCCAAACTTTGACGAAAGTAAGCAGGAGCCCGGCGTGCTGCCGAGCCGCTACCCCAACCTTTTGTGCAACGGCAGCACCGGCATTGCCGTGGGCATGGCCACCAACATTCCCCCGCACAACCTGCGCGAGGTGGTGGATGGCGCCGTGGCCCTCATCGATGACCCCGAGATTGATTTGGCCGGCCTGATGGAGCACATCAAAGGGCCGGACTTCCCCACCGGCGGCATTATTATGGGGCGCAGCGGCATACGCGCGGCCTACGCCACCGGCCGCGGCAAAATTGTGCTGCGGGGCCGTGCCGAAATAGAAGAGCAGAAAAACGGGCGCTACCACATCGTTGTCACCGAGATCCCCTATATGGTGAACAAGTCGAAGCTGTTGCAGGATATCGACCGCCTGGTGAAGGAAAAGCGCATCGAGGGCATCACCGACATCAACGATGAATCGAACCGCAAGGGCATGCGTGTTGTGGTGGAGGTGCGCCGCGACGCCAACCCCCAGGTGGTGCTGAACCAGCTGTACCACATGACGCAGCTGCAAGATTCCATCGGCGTTATTATGCTGGCGCTGGACCAAGACGAGGCCGGCAAGAGCATTCCCCGCGTGATGGACCTGAAAACCATGCTGCAGCGCTATATCACCTTCCAAGCCAGCGTGGTGCGCCGCCGCACAGAGTATGATTTGAAAAAGGCCAAAGAGCGCGCCCACATTTTGGAGGGGCTGCGCCGCGCCATAGACATGGTGGACGAGGTGATTGCCACCATCCGTGCCACCCGTGGCACCCAAAGCGAGGCCAAAGCGGCCATTATGGAGAAGTTCGGCTTCGACGACGTGCAGGCCGCCGCCATTGTGGCCTTCCGCTTGGGGCAGCTGGCCGGGCTGGAGCTGGAGAAAATAGAAAACGAATTTGCCGAACTGCAGGCCAAAATTGCCGCGTGGGAGGAGACCCTTGCCAGCGACGCCGCCGTGCTGGCCATTGTAAAGGAAGAGATGCTGGCCATTTGTGACAAGTTTGGCGACGAACGCCGTAGCGAGATTGCCGCGGTGTCGGGCGAGGTGGACATCGAGGACTTGATTCCCGAGGAGCAGAGCGTGTTCACCCTTACGCACACGGGGTATATCAAGCGCATCTCCGCGGCGGAGTATCAGTCTCAGCGCCGGGGCGGGCGCGGCGTAACCGGCCTTAGCCAGAAGGACGAAGACTTTGTGGAGGAGCTGTTTGTGGCCTCCAGCCACGACTTTATCCTGTTTGTGACGGACCTTGGGCGCATTTTCCGCCTGAAAGGCTATCAGGTGCACGAGGGCAGCCGTACCAGCAAGGGCGTAAACATCGTAAACCTGCTGCAGCTGCAGCCCGGCGAGAAAGTAACCAACATGCTGCGGGTGCCCAAAGACAGGGAGGAGGGCTTCGTTACCATGGTGACGAAGAACGGGCTCATCAAGCGCAGCCCACTTTCGGCCTTCCGCAACATCCGCAAATCGGGGCTCATCGCCATCCGCCTGGATGAAGGCGACGCGCTGGCCTGGTGCCGCATTACCAGCGGCAAAAGCCAGCTGATGGTGGCCACCCGCAGCGGGCGGGCTATCCGCATACAGGAAAGCGACGCCCGCCCCATGGGCCGCGCCTCGCGTGGGGTGCGTGCCGTACGCCTTACCGAAGAAGACAGCGTGGTGGGCGTAAGCAAGGTGCAAGAGGGCGCCACCCTGATGACCGTGACCGAGGAGGGCAAAGGCCGCCGCACGCGCGTGGAGGAATACCGTGTACAGCGCCGGGGCGGCATGGGTGTTTTGAACTACCGTAGCGGGGGTGTGGCCGCGGTGAAGGTGCTGAACGAGGAAGACGACATCATCCTCATCTCCCTCGGGGGCATCATCATTCGCATGCATGCCTCGGACGTAGGCATACAAAGCCGGTACGGCAGTGGTGTGCGGGTAATGCGCCTGGCTGAGGGAGACCAGGTGGTTACCATGGCGCGCGCCCAGCGCGAGGACGAAGAGGAGACCGCCCTGCCCGAGGACGACGGCCCCGAAGAGGAACTGACTGCCGAAGAGCTGGCGGCGCTGCAGGCAGAGGACGCCCGCGCCGAGGAAGGCGCCGGCGAGGACGAGCCGGACGACGAAGACGATGTGGACGAAGCGGCAGACCTGGAAGACGAAACCGACGAAGAAGAATAAGGAAGCGATGCTTTGGCGGCGGCCCAAAGGGCCGCCGTTTTGCTTTGCCGGGTTTGCGGCCGGTTCTTTGCCGCATTTTCGCTCTGGGGTTTCGCCGGGGTGCCTCCGCCCGGGCTTTGTATCAAGGGCCTCTGCCCGGCGTCCCTCGCCAGTGCAAGCTATCCCGGGCCACCACCGCCCCCTTCGCCCGAACAGGCTATAGGGACCATTGCCCGGCATATGCCGCCAGAAGACAAACACTTCTGCCGGCGTGCCCGGTGTGTTATAATAAAACCAGAGGAAGCGCTTTGGCGAAGCGGCGTTTGCGTAAAAAGCGGGCAGCGCCGGAAAAACCGCACGGCAGGCCTTTTGCACTGCCCCACCGCCCCGTAATATTTTGCCAGGCCAGGGCGCCGGCTGTTTCCCGCTCGGGCACCTCCCCGCCACCCGGAAAAGAAAGGAGGCCACCATGGCGTTTTGGGTGTATCTGTTCTTCAAGGTTCTGCTTATCCCGGCGGGCATGGTGGGCTTTGGCAGCTATTTTGCGCGCCGTGCGCCGGCAAACATCAACCCGGTGTTTGGGTACAGAACGGCAATGTCTATGAAAAGCAAAGAGACCTGGGCCTTTGCCCACCAGTACATTGGCCGCCTGTGGCGCGCGCTGGGCTGGGGCATGCTGCCGTTTTCTGCAGCGGCCATGCTGGCCGTACGGGGCGGCGGCACAAATTTGGTGGGGTCGGTGGGCGCCATTGTGTGCCTGGGGCAGCTGGTGGCTATGGTGCTGCCCATATTCCCCACGCAGCGCGCCCTGAAAAAGCACTTTGACGACCAAGGCAACCGAAGGGCGCTGCCCGGCGCCAAGGAGAAATAAAACACGAAAAATCGAAGGAATATTGCTACACAGAATCGGCCCCAAGGCGAGGGCAACAGAAAGCAACAACAAAACATTATCGAAAAACAATAAATAACTCTTGCAATTCGATAATATTCTTGCTATACTGTTGCCAGGCCGGGGGCTGGTTTTGTTTTTTGGCGCCCGGCGGCCAGGTGGGGCGGGCGCACAGATATCCCCGCATTCCCCAAGGAGGAGTGAGACGACATGTGGAATGAAAAACGCAGCCTGTGGCTGAGCAAGGCCTGCACCCTGGCGTTTTGTGCGGTGTTGGTGGCCGTGGTGGTGGCGGCGCCCTGGCTGGCCAAATGGCTTGTAACCGTGGCCCCCAGCGTGCAGCCGCAGCACACCACACTGCTGCTGGTAACGGTGTATGTGGGCGCCGTGCCCGCGGCGGCGCTGCTGGTGTGCCTGTACCGCCTGTTGCACAACATTGGCAAGGGGCAGGTGTTCACGGCCAAAAACCTCTCGCTGCTGCGGGCCATCTCCTGGTTTTGCTTCGCGGGGGCCGCCGTGTGCTTTGCCTCCATGCTGTACTACACCACCTGGGGCATTGTAGGTGTGGCCGCCGCCTTTGTGGGGCTTATTGTGCGCGTGGTAAAAAACGTGCTGGCCCAGGCCATGCTGCTGAAAGAAGAAAACGACTACACCATATGAAAGGAGGACAAAATGCCCATTGTTGTGAACCTGGACGTAGTGATGGCCCGGCGGAAAATGTCCTCCGGAGAGTTGGCCGCAAAAATAGGCCTTAGCCAGGCAAACCTGTCCATCCTGAAAACCGGCAAGGCCAAAGCGGTGCGTTTCTCCACCCTGGAAGCCCTTTGCCAGGCGCTGGACTGCCAGCCCGGCGACATACTGGAGTACCGCCCCACAGAGGAAGGCCCCGAGCCCGCCTAGAAAATAAAGGAAAATGCAGGAAAACCCCGGAAGAACCAGCACAAAAGAGCGTAAGGGAAAGGATTTAGCACCACCCGGCGTCCGCGCCAAAAGACACGGCAATGCCGGCGCAAAAACGTGCGGAAGAACGGGTTTACACAGAACGAGATAAAACAAAAAACAAATGCCTGAAAATACTTGATAAAATTCCCGCAAAATATGCAGAGCGCAGAAGGGCCGCCGGCCACGGCGCGCCGATAGGCACGGGAAAAGCAATAACATATAAGAAATACGCGAAATACGCATAGAAAAAAGAATAGCGAGGTGTAACGATGAACACCAACCAACCGGTGGGCGAAAACCGCCCGCCTCAGTTCCCTGCGGCCCAAAACCCCCAGCCGGCGCCAAACGGCGCCCCAACGGCGGCCGAGGTACCGGGCGGAGTATATGCCCCGCCCCAGCCCGGCGAGGTAGCGCCTGTGCCGCCTGGGGGTGGTTTGGGCACAACACTGCAGCACGAGGATCCAGAAAACGATATGAATACTCTTTCTGGGGGCGCACCCGCCTGCTCTGCCCCCACGCCACGGCCCGCCGAAGAAGCCCATTCCAAGGCCGCCGGCCCCACCGAGGCCCCGCAGGAAAGGCCGGCCGGGGAAAGCACCTCACCTCAGCACGGCGAGGAACCCCAAAATGCTGGGGCGGCGCCTGCTGGCGCCCAGTCCCAGGTGGCTTTTGGCGCGGCGCAACAGCCTGCCGCCACTTATGCGGGGGCCTCGCCTCAGCCGGGCGCAGCGGCATCCCCCAGCGCAAGTACCCAACCCAGCCCTGGCCAGCCTGGCTTTTCAACACCGGGCGGCCCGCAGCCAGCCGGTACTTCAAATGCAGCGGGGCAGCCGCAAACCGGCTATCCCGGTTACTCTGGCCAGCCGGGCCAGGCGCCCCCGCCCTGGGCGCCCCCGGTGCCGCACTATGCCAACGCGCCGGTGTTTGCCCAGCCGGCCAAGGTGGCAAAGGCGCCCTTCACCGCCACGCGTGCAGACGCCTGGTTTGCCATTGGCACGTTTTTGCTGGGGTTTTTGTTCATGCGGTGGATATTTTTTGGCGGGTTTGTGGGCTGGGGCGTGGCGGCGTTCACCGCGCTGTTTGCCGCCGCCGTGCTGGTGTACGCCCGAGCCAAGGGCATACACCCGCCCAAAACCAGCTGGTACTGGTTCGCCATCATGCTATTGTGCGGCCTGGCCCATGCGCTGTGGCCGGGGGGCTTGCTTGCCGGCTGGCGGGCGCTGCTGCTGTGCGGCGCCGCGGTATATTGGTGCGGTGCGGTGTTTGGCATTTTGCTACAGGGCAAAACAAGCAATGCCCTTCCGCTGGACGCAGTGAACCTTACGGTGGTGGTGCCCTTCCGCAACTTTGGGCGCGGGCCGGCCAGCCTTGCCGCCCTGCGCGGCGGGGAAAAGCAAGCAACCAAGCGCCGCTGGGGCAAGGTGCTTAGCGTTGTGGCGGGCCTTGCGGTATGCGTGCCCGTGCTGGCGCTGGTGCTGCCCCTGCTGCTGCAGGCCGATGACGGATTTTTCACCTATTTATTGCGCCTTTTTCTTGATTTTATTCGACATCTGGATATTTGGCGCTATATCAGCGAAGAAGCGGCGCTTATTTTTGTGCAGGCGGTGCTTGCCTTGCCAGTGGCGCTGTATATGTTCGGCTTGGTTGGGGGGGCCGCCCACAAGCGCCACACCCGCCATTTGGACGCCGCCAAAACCAAACGCAGCCTGGCCGCACTGCGCGTTGTGCCGCGGCTTACGGTGCGGGTGGTGCTGTGCGTGGTGTGTGGGGTGTATGTGCTGTTCATCGCCTGCCAGGTGCCGTATTTTTTCTCTGCCTTTGCCGGGCAGATGCCGGCGGGCGAGCCTCTGTACTCGGAATATGCCCGCGAGGGATTTTTTGAGCTGTGCCGTATCGCGGCCATCAACCTGGGCTTGCTTGCGGCGGCCAACTGCTTTTACCGCCCACCCGCCCCGCAAGAACAGGCCGAAAAGCCCGCCCTGCGCGTTTTGAACATTGTGTTGATGGCGCTTACCCTTTTGGTGCTGGCCACGGCTTTCAGTAAAATGGGGTTGTACATTGCGCGGCACGGCTTTACGGCAAAGCGCATTACCACCTGTGTGTTTATGCTGTTTTTGGCCGGGGTGTGCCTGGCGGCGGTGGCGCTGCAGTTCCGGCGCTTCTCCATTGTGCGGTTTGCTGCGGTGTACGGCGCCGGGCTGCTGTGCGCGCTGTGCCTGTGCAACCTGGATGCCCTGGTGGTGCGCTACAACGCGGCCCGGTATTTGGACGGCAGCCTGCCCGCGTTTGACGAAGCCATTGTGCTGCAGGCGGGGCCCGCGGGCGCCGCCGCCGCGCTGGAGATATACGAGGGGCTTGCAGCCGATGCAGACGAAGCCTACAGGCAGCGCCTGGCCTATGTGCTGTACCGGTGTGCAGACGAAGCGCGCTGGCACCAGGAAAGCAGCCGGGATGACGCCACAAGCGCCCGGGTGCGCGCGCTTGCCCTGCCCTGGCCCAAAAATGCGGAGCAAATGCAGGCGTGGCGGGAAGCGTATTACAGCTACCACTACCCGGGGGTTTCCGGGGCAGGGTACGGCAGGTGGTGAAAAGGCATGCCGGGAACCGGCCACCAGAGCGCCTGTGGCGCAGAAGAAAGAAAAGAGGCAAGACACATTATCAGGATATATGGATGGAATTTTCTTGCAGGGAAAGAGACCTTCCCCGGTGGCACGCAAAAATGCCGCCGGTGCACCACCCGTGGCGCCAGGCGGTCAACAGAATAAAAGAACGCCCCCGGTACAGCCGGGGGCGCTTTTATATGTAGGTGTGGCTTTTTGAATAGAGGCTTTGCTGCCTTTCCAGGCGGGCATGCAAGCACAGAGCCCAGACAGAATGTGTTTCAAATCTCCCAAGCGCCTTGCCCGGCAAAAACTCTGCCCGAGCGGGCAATATCGCGCGCGGGGAATATACGCCTAAGGCAGCT
>JAJDGD010000056.1 GCA_030265505.1 Ruminococcaceae bacterium OttesenSCG-928-O06
ATGAAAATGCCGATGGGCAGCGCATTGCAGCCGATGCGTCGCTGGCGCAATACAGCCGCGAGCTGGAACGCCTGGCGCTTTCAGAGGAGATCTCCGCCCTGCGGCAGGCATTGGCCGGGTATGGGGTCTCGTTCGATTCCCTGGCAAAGATCAGCCCCAAACAAAAGCGCTCAAAGGCCCTGTGCATCGCGGCGGCGCGGCAGGTGGCCACCCATGCCGACATGCGCAAGGCCTTTGCGCAAACCGCAAAGCTGCCCCTGGCACGGCTGGCACAGGCGCTTGGCGTCTCGCCAAAAACCATTGCGCAGCACCGCCGCTACATCGTCACGCTGGTGGTCATCTTGTTGGGAGATTACCCCTGCATCCGGGCGTTTTTGCCCACCGCCGGGGAGGTGAACACATGAAAGGCATCGTATTCGAAGTGCTGCGCGGCAAGGCCACCATCCTGAAAAACGACGGCACATTTATCCAGGTGCCGGCACAGGAAAGCTGGCAGGCCGGCGATCTTGTCACTGTGCGGGCCCGGCGCGTCCGCTTTCCCGCCATCATTGCCATTGCCGCCAGTGTGCTGCTGGTGTTCGCCTCCTTGTTCACGCTGCTTGCGCTTTCCAACAGGCAGGCCGCCCTCATCAGCATCGATATCAACACCTCCATCGAGCTGCGCGTCAACCGCTTTGGGAAGGTCCTGTCTGCCGAGGCCCGCGGCGATGAAGGCGCCGCCCTGCTGGCCAACGTAGACGTTGCAGGCCTGCCCTACGCCGAGGCCGTGCTGCGCCTGATGGAGGACGACGCTTTGGGCCCCTACCTTGCCAAAAACAGCTTGCTGGTGTTCTCTGTGCAGGCAGGCAGCGCGGCCTGGCAAAAAGAAGTGCTGGCAACGCTCCGCACCTCTGCAGACGCCTACATTTCCTCCCACCATGGTGCCACCACCACAGAATATTTCATTGTAGATGCACAGATTGTTACGGCGGCCCACCAGCACGGCGTTACCCCCGGAAAGTACATGATGCTGTTGGAACTGGAGACCCTTGCGCCCGACATAGACATAGCGGACTATGCCCACCACGGCGTGGCCCACATCCAGGCCGAAATAGACGCGCACCACGGCCACGGCGCCGCCTCTTCACCGCACGGCACCGGGCAACAGTCCGCGTCGTCCTTTAGCGGCACTTCGCCAGACGAAACCGCTTCTCCTTCCTCCGAAGCGCCGGCGCAACCCCACCCGCACCCCCAGCCGGCGCCACAACCCGGCGGCGGGCACGAGGATGATGGCCACGATAGCGAACACGGCACAGGGCATGGCGGCGGGCATGGTTGAAACGCCGCCCGCTGCCTTGGCTGGATAATAAGGCTCCCTGACCTTCGGGACCCCAGCAAAGCGTCTGCGAAGCATGGCTATGTAGGGAGAAGGAGGCGCAAGGAAGCGAGTACGCAAAAACCGGCCTTCCATTTTGAAAGCCGGTTTTTGTATCAAGCGCACTTTGCGGCGCCGATGTGGTGCGGCTGGAAATAACGGGCCCGAAAATGGGCCACAAAACCAAAGGCACCACCCTGGTGAGGGCAGTGCCAATTGGATGCAACGGGTCCGCTAGCGCGACCCGTTGGGTTGCCGGCAAGGCCGGCATTTTCGGCACAGCAGAAAATCCTCAAACATTGCTGTCGTGGCTGAACAAAAAGGCTGCCCAACCGGAGCCTGATTTCTCACGACATGCATTCCATCTGTCAAAAAACGCCATGGCGTTTCCATGACGTTTTTTGACGATTCATTGGATGGTACGCCAGGAGGGACTTGAACCCCCGGCCCCCTGCTTAGAAGGCAGGTGCTACTATCCAGCTGAGCTACTGGCGCATCTTTTCTTCCGCCCGGCGCTGTGCCCCATGGCGGTACCTGTTTATTTTAGCATATGCAGCATTGAAGTCAAGAAAGATGGCGCCCATGTATCCCACCCGTTCCCGGGCACCCGGCTTAAAGATGCTGGGGGAACGCCAAATTGCCGGTCCTTCTATCCCCCATTCAAATGGCCAAGCCCAAAATATACAATTTGTTAACATTTATACCACAAAATTTACCCACATGCGCGGTAAAGTAGAATCATCGAAGGGAAGGAAGCCGCAACCGGCCCTTCGGCATGATTCCTCCTCACACCAATGATACCCCTTTGAAAAGCCCGCGCTTTTGTAGCGCGGGCTTTTCTCTGTAACAATAACGTGCGATGTCCTGATTGGCTTACCCCCGCCCCGCGGGAAAAAAGATGCCATAGATCAGGATATACCCACCGAACAACACCACGCGAAATGGCTGGAACAAATGCAATGCGCCCGCCAAGGGGTGCTACGCATACAATACAAACGCAAAGGTAGCAAGGGCGCTCGTTTAGTTTTTCTCCAATGCTTTATGGTAGCCCTTGCCGTCCCATACAAAACCGCAGGCCGTAAGCGCGCCGCCCGAGGCGGCGTTTTCCTCCTCCGGCTCCACTATCACCGTTTTTGCCCCGGCTGTTTGCAGCCGCTTTAACATCTGCAAAATCATCTGCCGGCCAAAGCCGCGCCGCAGGTACGCCGCCTCGCCAATCAGATAGTCAATGCTGAAAATGCTGCCCGGCTTCTCGCGCACATCCCACTCGTCGCCCCACACCTCGTGCGCCTGCGCATAGAAAGTGTCGTAATACTGGCAAAACCCGATGGGCGCGCCCTCCACCTCGGCAATGAAATGCGTGAGGAAAGAAAATGCCCCGTGGCGCTGCCGCAGCTCGTCCAGCCAGTGGCCAGGGTGCTTGTACCACCTGGCCACATGCGGCACATATAGCCAGCGCTCCATCAGCGCGATGTCTGCGTCTTCAAACGGCCGCAGCGTTAACTTTACTGCATCCTTGTCTATTTTGCCGTCATTGCCCATTTTCACGCCCCGCCTTGTCGGTAAACAATATGCCGTCCAGATGGTCTATCTCGTGGCAGAAGGTTGCGGCCAGAAAGCCCTTCCCGCTTACGGTGATGGGGCTGCCATGCCGGCCAAACGCAGATACCGTAACATGCTTCGGGCGGGTCACCGTAGCCCGCGGCGCGCCGGGCGCGATGGACCCCTCCGGCACCACCTGGGTTTCCGCACTTTCCTCGGTGATAACCGGGTTGACCAGCTCGATCACGCCGCTTTCGTCGTTGACGACCACCACCCGCCGCAAAACACCCACATGCACCGCCGCGCAGCCGTACCCACCCACGGCCTGCAGGGTCTCAAGCATATCGTCCAGCAGCGCCCACAGGCGGGCATCAAAGGTTTCAACCGCGCGGCTCGTCTTGCGGAACTGCGGGTCCTCCCAGTGTATCAGGTTGCGCAGCGCCATAGCCGCATCACTCCTTTTTATAGATGTAACATACCGCCGCCCCCTGCAAAAAAGGAATGGCGCGCACCTGAAAGCCCGCTTTGGCCCCGGCGTTCTCCAGCTGCTGCGCCGTGTAGCGCCTGTACCCAAACTGCGTGTGGGAAAGGCGGGCCAGTGCCTGGTTTGTGTACAGCGTGTTGAGGAAAACACCGCCGGGCTTCAGCACGCGCCCTATCTCCTGCATCGGCCGGTCCAGCTTGTCCCAAAAATACACGGTGTTGATGCTATAGGCCTTGGTGAAGGCACCATCCGCAAAGGACAGGGCACCCACATCCTGGCAGGAAAAATGCATTTTGCCGACCGCCACAAACCGGCGGCACCGCCGGGCGGCGGCCTTGAGGATGCCGGCGGCCGGGTCGATGCCCGCAAAGCTGGCACCGTGGGCCTGCGCCAGCAGGTTCAGTACATAGCCGTTCCCGCAGCCAATGTCCAACACACTGTCGGCATCGCAAAGTGCCAAGTGGCGAATCGTCTCGTCGTACAGCGGCCGGTTTTGCCGGTTCATCACCGTGCTTACCAAACGGCCGCCCGGGCCCTCGGGGCGGGAAAACTGCTTTGCAATATAGCTGTTTATGCCCATGGGCTCACATCTCCCCCGGCTTCGTCGCGTCCAGCAAAAACAGGGTGGCGTCCTGGTTCATAAAGTATTGCTCGGCCTGATGAAAGGTTTTCGACGCAGCACCGGTGTAGCCAATGCCCTCCATCAATTCCATCAAATCTGCCTGCACAAAGCCGTTGTGTACCCGCTCGTGCCGGGCGGCCTCGTTCTTGTCAAAGTCCACAATCAGGATGTGCCCGCCGGGGTTCATTACGCCGTACATCTGCCGCAGGATGCGCTCGGTATCCGGGATGTGTAGCAGCACCTGCACCATCAGGATGCAGTCGGCCGAAAGCCCGGCGGGGGCCTCTTCGGTAAAGTCCGCACACAGTGCGTCCGCGTTGTGGACGCCCATCCGGCGGATTTTGTCCTTCACCAGCTCCACCATCGGCGGGGAGGCATCCACAAATAGCATAGACCCAAAACATTCTGCAAGCTGTAGCCCCACCAGCCCGGTGCCACAGCCATAGTCTATGCCGTTTTTGCCGGCGCAACCTGCCAGGTGGGGCCGCATGGCATCGGCAATGATATTTGCCACCTGCACGCGCTGGGGCGTCTCATACCGGGCCGCCATTTCGTCAAAGGTGTTCATGTTTGTTTCCCTCATTGTCCACTGCTCAGATTTTTTTCGCCAACTCCCCTGGAACACAAGGCCCCACAGAAGTGCCTGTCGCCGGGTGTTTTGCCGTTGCACGGTCCGCTTCATGCATCCGCCACCCCGCACCCTGGCCGCACCACCAAACATCCCGTGCAAAACCGTCAGCGCCTCGGCACAGTTGCCGTAAAAATCAAATCATGTGGTGTTTAGGGACGGTTATGTCCGCATAATTTTCTCCATGGGCTTACCCTTGGCCAGCTCATCTACCAGCTTGTCCAGCCAACGTATCTTCTGCATCAGCTCATCCTCTACTTCCTCCACCCGCACCCCGCACACAACGCCCCTGATGAGGGCCGCGTTCGGATTCATCTGCGGGGCGGCGGCAAAAAAGGCCTCCATACTGGCGCCGCCCTCTATTTGCGCGTGCAGGCCCGCTTCGTCGTATCCCGTCAACCAAAAGATAAGCGCATCCACCTCGGCCTTGGTGCGGCCTTTTTTCTCGGCCTTCTGCACATACATCGGGTAAATGCGGGCAAATTCCATCGCAAATACATGGGGGCTTTTCATGTTATCGTTCCTTTCTGCCGGTTAGGCTCCACCGGTATCCATATCTCGCTCCTGAAGTCAGGTTTGGCAAAGTTTGTCCCTTCATTCCACAGCATCTCCGGCCCGCTGGTCAGCTGGTAAGACGCCGTGGGCAGCCATTCAGCAAAAATACGCGCCCATGTGTCCTGCATCGCTTTGGGGTAAGGGCCCCTCGCGGTAAAAACCGCCCACTGGCCCGGCGCCACGGCCAGGGCATCAAAGCCTTCGGGCAGCGGCCGCGTGGTGGCAACCCCCAGATACTGGTCCAGCTCAGTGCCTTCCTCGGCGCGTTCGGCAAAATTGGCCGATACGTTCAAAATGCCCTTTGGCTCGATGTTACACAGGGCTTTCAATGTGGCGGCAGCGGCTCCAGTCATTTGGGCCACCAGGCTGTCCATCTGCCGGTTTTCCCCCTCAAACTGCAGGGTGATACGCTTTTTGAAACCCACAATGTGGAAAGCTTCCTTTTCTACGATTCGGTATTCCATGGTGTTTCCTCCTTTGATGGTGAGTTGGAACGTCATGGGAGGAAAGGACGCAAGCGGGGCGCCGCCCAGCTTTGCCCGGGAAGGCGGCATACCGTGCATGGCGGCAAAGGCTTTGGTGAAGGCATCCGGGGAATCGTAACCATAACGCAGAGCCAAATCGATGATTTTTCCATCGCTTTGGCGCAAATCCTCTGCTGCCAGACTCAGCCGGCGCCGGCGCACATATTCGCCGATGGGCATGCCCGCCAGAAAGGAAAACATCCGCCGGAAGTGGTACTCCGAGCATCCCGCAATGCGGCCAGCCACCTCAAAGTCGATGGCATTCGTCAGATGCTCTTCGATATACCGCATGGCGCTGTTCAGGCGCTCCATACTGTCCATTCCATCCCATCCTCTCCTGGCACCAACCATACCACGGCAGAACACCCCATGCCCGACAACGGGAATATGGCTTTTCACGGGCGGCTCACCGGATGCTTCGTATCCGGGAGAGGTCCCCGCTGCACAGCGTTTCCAGGTTGGCAAATATCTTTTCTGTCGGCCAGGTCCACCATTTCAGTTCCAGCAGATAGGCAATCAAATCATCGTCGAACCGCTTTTTGATGACGCGGCAGGGGTTGCCGCCGGCAATGTGGTAGGCGGGCACATCCTTTGCCACCACGCTGCCCGCCGCAATAATAGCCCCGTCGCCTATGCGCACCCCGGGCATCACCGTCACGTTTTGGCCAATCCACACATCGTTTCCCACCACGGTGTCCCCCTTCAGGGGCAAATCGTCTGGGGTGGGCGTCGCCTTCTCCCAGCCGTTACCCATAATATTAAAGGGGTAGGTGGTAACGCTATTCATGCGGTGGTTGGCGCCGTTCATCACAAACTCAATGCCCTTGGCGATGGCGCAGAACCTGCCGATGATAAGCTTGTCACCCAAGAATTCATAATGGTGGGTGACATGGCGCTCAAAATCCTCGCAACCCTCGTCGTCATCGTAGTAGGTGTAGTCGCCCACCTCAATGTTCGGCCGGGTGATGGTGTTCTTGATGAAGCAAACGCTTTGTATGTCCGGGTTGGGATAGATGGCATTTGGGTCCGGGCCATGTGGCATGGCGGGCCTCCTATGGTTTCGTATGCGTCCTGTACGGTTTGCATCGCGTTGGCCAGCCGCCTGTTCGTGTCTCTCACGCGTTTTGTGTTGCCCTTGTGGATGTAACAAAATTTTCGCTCTCACCCTGGTGGCGGCCACCCCGCCAGGGGGTTTCATTTTACGGCCCTATGCGGCGTTCTTTTCCAAGTCATATCCTCAGTATACCATGTGGCCGTGATGGGGTATACCGATTTCGAAACGATATGGGACAGGCATTGCGGGCCGTCGCCTTTCTTGTGAGACGCCGCGAAACGGCGCCGGAAAAGTTTGCCCCGTGCGCCAAATGACGGCAAGCACAAAAGTAGAGAATACGTAATTGGCCAAAGAAGTTTTCCGGCTTTAAATTTGCTCCCCGTTTCCCCAAAAGGTAAGTTTGCACAAATAATCCTCTCAAATTACGTTTTCACCCCTCTCGAATACGGAACTCCTGGCGCAAATTCCGGGGCACCATTGAATACGCAATGGCTGGATGGAGAAATGAAAACGTCAATATATCTTGCGATATATTGACGTTTTGGCGGAGAGGGTGGGATTCGAACCCACGTACACTTGCACGCAAACTGATTTCGAGTGTTGTTCGTCAAATAGGTAGTACCGGAAAATGAGGATTTTTACCGGACTTTATCGGTCAATATTTCCGCAGCCAAACGCCCAAAATTAGCTGCTTCTCCCATTTAAGCATGGTGCTCCGATATAATTCGAACCCAGCTGTTTTGTCCGAGTTCTCCCCATTTTGGGGAGAATCAGGGGAGAACTGGGAAGAAATGGAAGAATTGCGGGAGAATTTTTGCCGGTCTTTTACTATCGATTCGAGCCCACAAGCTTTCACCTGCCGTTGACAAATACGCCCATATGGGGACGGTGAAAGCATGCCTCGCAAAACCAAATATGATTGGATATTAGAGCAGTATCCTGAAGCCATAAAAAAGGAACAGTTTTACAGGATATGTCATATCAGCAAGAAGACGGCCAGCTTGCTTTTGAAGCGCGGCTTGATTCCCTGCGAAAACACCGGGCGAAAAACCAGGCAATACATCATTGCCACCCGGGATGTGGTTGCGTTCTTGCTGGAGCGGGAACGCAACCCAGACAAATTCAAAATGCCGGAGGGAAGTTACGCATCCGGGCGGCCAGCCCGGCCAGAGAACCTCATTTCGCCCACGCTGTTGGGGGAGCAAGCGTGTGCATTCTACACAATGATACTGGAGCCATTCGAGGATGTTATGATGGTAATGGATGTGCATAGGGCAATCGGCTACGGTGCAGAGAGCATTCACAAATGGTGCCACAAGGGCAGGGTGATCCACTTTGTCATCGATGGCAGATTCATGATTCCCAAAGTGTCTCTTTTGAACTTCATGCTGACACGCGAATTCAAAGGCATAAAGTATCGTGATGAGGAGCAGAAGGCACAATTGCTGGAGCTACTCAAAACAATAGAATAGTCTAGGAATTGTATATGAGGGCAGAATGCATTTTGCATCCTGCCCTCATGTTTTGGTTCCTATGCTCAAGGCAGGTATTCGATATTTTCGAACAACTGAAAAATTGTAGGCTATTACGGCTTCTTCGAGAGTGCCTTTGCCTCTTTCTCCAGCCCATCAATATCCGCGCCCTGCAAACGCCGGGCTTCATCATAGCGCTGGTATTCCTGCTCTGCTTTCTCCTGTGCCAGTTCCTTGCTGATGGTGCCGGCGTTTTGCAACACCTCCCGGCCATTGAATTGCAGGAAGGCATTCAGCCGCTGTTCCCAATCGGCCATATGCATGGGCATCTGCCGCTGCGCCTGGTCTTCCGCATAGTCCAGATACATCGTCACAATGCGGTTCAGCTCCGTCAGCTCTTCCTCCGACAGATAGTTTTTGGCCACAGCCACATCGGCTTTTCGAACCTTAGCGCCCTTATAGGTGGTCAGGCCCATGTTGGGCTTGTCCGCATCGGCTCTCGCCGAAATCATCTCGGCGGCGGTTTTGCCATGGACGCTGTAGTGCATCTTGTTCT
>JAJDGD010000057.1 GCA_030265505.1 Ruminococcaceae bacterium OttesenSCG-928-O06
ATTGAGCTTCACTTCCACCAGGGAATGTGCCGCACTTATTTCGCCGTCGGGGTCGTAGCCGGCAGGCCAGTTATTACCAAACAGGTCGATAGCATTTGTGTTTACTGCAATATCCTCCAGCGCAGTACCGTCGGGATACTTGGTATCCAGGGTAAGCTCTTCCAGGAAGTTGTTGTCATTCACTTCACCCAGATAGTACCTCACAAGCACATCTGTAGTGTCAAGTTCACACTCGAAAGTGTAATTCAGGTCCGAAGTGACCTTGTCGGGGAACACGGCTGGCGTGCTGCCCTGTTTCCACACCGTGTCGTCATTCACGGCATAGTATGTATCGGCAACCACCTTTTTGTTGGGGTTGCTGCTGTTGTTGGGGGCCCCGGTGGGGAAGGTGCCCCCGGAAGGAACAACATAGGTAAGGGTTTTGCCGTCGTTGCTCAGGGTACCGCCGGGGAACCCGGGCGCAGTATCATCAATTTTGCCGTTTGTCACGGTAAAGGTAACCGTGTAGCTGCGGGTATAGGGAATCAGCGCCACATAGGCGTCCTGCGCCTGCTGAATTCTCAGCACTTGGGTAAAAGGCATGGGGGTATATGTGGCGGGCGGCACACCAATATTGGCTGCCAACATATTTGTGCCATATACCGCATAGGTCACATCGCCTTTGGCAATGGTAGGCGGTACGGTAACATTGTACGGTTCCCCCGGCACCAGCGTGGGGCCGGTTACCGGGTCCAGCACATTGGTGGGGGTTTGCAGGATGTGCCCTGTCAGTTTCAGGTTGCTATAAGTCAACTCTCCGGGCATAACACTCAGCCCGTCGCTGGTAAGCGGCTTGCCTTCCGCGTTCACTTCATAGTACACCTGCAGAATAGAGCCGCCCGGGTATACCAACGTAGGCACCGGGAACTCGCGGGATACTTCGTTCTCCAGGTAGTTGGTATACTCCACCGTCGCTTGGTCGTTGGCGGGGTATTCGCCCGCGGTGGCGCCATCCTGAATCTTCGCATAGTATTGCAGGGTAATACCATTGGCGGGAATGTCGCCCACCGCCCATGTGAAGGACTTGCCGTCTGGGGCAATGGTAATACCCGCCGCCGCGGCCTGCGCCGCAGTTGTAATTACTACAGGGGCGCCGCCTTCGCGGGTGACTGTAATGGGATAGGTGCCGTTGACGGGATCTTTGGGCCCTAGGGGCATCATGGTAAACTGGCCACCAGCCTCAGAGCCCATCAAGTCGGTAACGGTGGCATCGGTGGCCGCCGGCAAAGACTTGGAAATGATGTCCTCCAGCGCGCTCAGCAAAGCGTTGCTGTTGTCGGCCACATTGATGAAATAACCAGGCTCCTTCGCAAGGTTCTTCATCTGTGCTACTGCATTTGTAGTGCGCAACCCCAGGCCCACGGTATAAATGCCTGCCAGCCCACTCAGGCCTTTCAGGCTATCCACATTGTTAGGGTTGCTGTCCGGCTCACCGTCCGAAAGGAAGATGACGACCAGCGGGTTGGTGCTGTTCCGAAGGCCAGCCACCCTTACCGCCTCTGTAATCGCTCTATCGTACCTAGTGCCGCCGTCGTCACTCATGCCTTCAATGGCACTGTGCACGCTGGAAAGGCCACTGGCGCCGGTGAAGCTGCCCAGCAGGGCACTGGCAGAAGACGCAAAATCGATGATCTCCATGCGATGCGGGCTGGGAATCGGATGCATAGTGCCATTGGCACCCTCCACCATCGTCGGCCCCAGCACCTTGTCGGCAAGCGTTTTCAAAGCAGTTTTTGCCGTATCCATACGATTGGTGCAGCCGGGGATACTGCTCTCGCTTGTTGAAAGGCTGGCGGGGAAGGTAGCAGTGCCGCCCTTGGAGCTTGTGCCGGAGGAACCTCTAAACCCATTGGTGCTTAGCAAAAAGGTTCGCGGATTGCCACTGCTACTCCACTGCGAAGCCTCCCAATAGTTGCCCCCGGTAATGGCTGTGGAAAAGCGGCCCGCATCCGGGTTGTAGCCCAAAACGGTATAGCTTCTCAGGGTATTGTCGTGATAAACGAGTTCAACGGTCAGCGTCTGATGCCCCGAGACCGAGGCCTCCTGCCAGCTATAAGGGTTCCACCAATTCCCTGTCGGGATTCCCTCATAATAGGTCACGTCCTTGGTGAATGTGACTGTATGGAGATGGGCCGGGTTGGTGCAGGGGCTGTAGCCGCTACCGCTACCAAAGCCCATACTGCCCGAGGTGTCCTGGATGACCAAAAAGTCCACCGCCTGGGGTATAGGCTGGCCCTTCAGCACCAGCTCTATCTCCGCAATGGTGGTGTCTTCGTCCACCCAAACGGCGCTTTTGTCCAGGTTCACGCCGCCCGCCGCAGGCCATACGGGGAAATTCTCCGTATCGCTCGGGTCATAGGGAATTGAACTTCCCGGCGCGGCAAAAACACTTACAGGCACCAGCGTCAACATTATCATCAGTGTTAACGCAAGCGCCGCCGCTTTTTTGCCAATTCTCAGTTTGCTACTCATACCAAAAACTCCTTTTTCAGTATTGGCGTTTGTCCGCTTTTCTCTGTGTTTGGCTTGCATGTTTCCTCTTTCACTACTCATTCATTCTTTGCGTCTTTTTTACTTACCGGGTCGTCATTGTCCTCCGGGTCGTTGTCGGCAATCACTTTGTCCATCACCTTCAGCAGTTCCAGCGTACTTCTAAAATGCACTTCTTCCGGGTTCCCGTTCCATTTCACGGTGCCCTGCCAGGTTGCATTCTGCCGGAATTTTACGTTAACCACAAAAACATCCGCGCTTCCAGGCGCCCCGGCAGAAGGATTTTTCTTTCCCACAGGCAGGGCCATCACCTCGCTTCCGCCTTTTTGCGGCCACGCATTTTATGCGTTTGTTTGTACAATTTCATGCCCGGGTTTACAGGCACTTCTCCAGTATTGTTTCCATTGTACAAACGCGAGGTAACAGAACGGTAACATGAAATTTTTGCAGTAAGATTTCCCGTTTCCCAAAACGAGACCGGCGCGTACCCACTGCCCGGTTTCTGCCGCAAATTCACCCCTTTCGTTTCCCTGTTGTGTGCCGCAAAGTCACGTTCGCGTCCGCATCTTTGCGCCCACACATCAAAACAGCATAGAATCGCCCACTATAGTCTACTCTATAGTACTGTATTCGCCCCGGCTTTTCAATAGGAGTATCCGTAAAAAAAACGGGCGAATATTTGTCATACTTTTCAATTTATCGCGCTATATGGCCATAGGTGTCCTCTATAAGGGATGAATGGCACTTTTGTGCGTTGCTGGGCGGGCGCTTTGCGGCACACAGCCGGGCCCTTACATTATATATACACATGGCCGGCGCATGCCCGCTTGTTGACAAACCCGCCCCCTGGCGGTATGATTGTTGCGTTATGATGATATCCGCCGAGGGCCGCCTGGCAAAAGCCGGGCGGTTTTGGCGGCAAAAGGGGAATTGGGTATGGTACAGCCAAGCGCAAAGAACAAGCTGTATGGCTGGCTTGTTATCTTTGTATGTTTTTTGATTATGGCGCTGCAGTTTGCGCCCACAGCCACCCTGCCGGGGCTGTTTGTAACCAGCCTTACGCAGGAGTTTGACACCACCCGCACCGCGGTAAACTTTTCGCTTACCATCGGTGTTCTGGCGGCTCTGTTTGGCATGATGGTATTCAGCCGGGCGTACACCCGCTTCAAGCTGCGGCAAATCATGCCTTTTCTGCTCATCATTTGCGCAGGAACATACTTTATAACATATTTCGTCACTAATATCATACAGTTTTATGTGGTAAGTGCCGTGCGCGGCTTTTTTGCGGCCGGGCTGAATTCCCTGCCCATCTCCATCATTGTGAACAACTGGTTCGGCGCGGGCAGCCGCGGCAAGGCCGTGGGCATCGCCATGGCCGGCAGCGGCGTGGGTTCCATGATCTTCAGCCCCGTTACCGGCCTTGTGATAGACACCTTTGGCTGGCGCTGGGGCTACATGCTGTTTGGCGCCATGTGCATTGTGCTGCTGCCGCTCATCCTCATCTTCTTTGTGCAAACGCCCGAGGAAAAGGGCTATATCAAAATTGGCCAAAGCGAGCAGGAGCAACTGGCCGCGGCCGCCCACCAGGAGACCGGCATCAGCGCGGCGCGGGCCGTGCGCACCGCCGCCTTCTGGTTTGCCATCCTCTCGCTGCTGCTGCTCAGCGGGGCCTCGCAAACCTGGAACAACAACGCCGCCTCCTATCTGGGCGACATCGGCATTTCCCCTGTGGCGGCGGCCAGCATTTTGTCCTTCACCTCCCTGGGCATCATCGTGGGCAAGCTGGGCCTCGGCGCCATCAGCGACAAGTTCGGCATCAAAACCAGCATGCTGATGGGCTCCGCCTTTTACCTCGGCACCTACATCTTCTGCATCGTCATCAGCCGGGTGCCGGCCCTTGCGCCCGCGCCGGCCATTCTGGCGGGTCTGGGCATGTCCATCTGCACCATTGCCCCCACCATTTTGGCAGGCGCCTTGTTCGGCAATAAGGACTACGCCATCATCATCGGCTATTTCCAAATGGGCAGCAGCCTGGGCAGCAGCCTCATTCCCCTGGCCATGACGCTGGTGTACGACTTGACCGGCAGCTTTATGACGGCCTGGTACATCGCCATCGGCATCAGCCTGTTGTCTGCCGTTGCCATTTTGGTTGTGTTTGCCAAAAGCAAACACCTCACCGACGACCCCCTGCCCACCACTACCTCCGCGGGGGCCACACCTTCGCCCCAGGGCGGCTAAGGCCCTGCTACATGGCGGCCCTGCCTCCACGCGGGGGCCTAGGGTTCCACAACAAAGCAAAAGCATCTGCCACCCCGCAAGCCAGCGCGGGCATGGCAGATGCCTTTTTATTTTCGCCCCGGCAAACCCGGGCCTTCTTTGGTGAAACAGTTTGTTTCAGGTGTGGCCTAACGGGTGGGTTTGGCGGCGGTCTCCATGTCACAGTTGTGCAGCACCCCGCGCGCCAAAAAGAAAAACAGGGCCGAAAGCAGCAGCTGCCACAGCGTAAGGACGCCCAGCCCCGCGGCAAGCCCGCCAAGGCCGCCCACCACCATGCCCAGCAGCACCGCGCCCACTATGCCCGGCGCCATTACCAGCAACACGAACAGCATATAGAAGGTTAGCAGCAGCCCCTGGCTAAGGACGCTTGCAAACATGCGCATGGAAAGCAAGTTCACCGATACCAGCAGCACCGTGAACACCGCCGTTACCACCACGCACAATAAAATCTCCACTGCCGACGCGCCCATAATCAGCCCTGCCGCCACAAAGGCAATCACGCTTTCCGCCAGACTTTTTATGCACAATTCCAGGTTGCTCCACACAATTTTGGCAAACGAGGACGCCGGCACCATAAAGATGTAGTGGGTGTACAGCTCTTTCAGGCCAAGGCCGGTACCCACCAGGAACATCCGCATCATCATGGTGGTGATAAGGATGGTGATGAGCCCGCCCTCCTGCCGCAGGAAAAACGCCATGGCCGCCGCTGTAAGGATGAAGGAGAAAGAGGAGGCGTCCAGCAGCTTCAGGCGGTTGCGGCGAAAATCCTCCAGCATGTGCTTGCCCAAAAAGGCAGAGGCGCCCCAGCCCCAGATTTTGCCGCTTTCGTTTTTGCCCAGCTTCACTTTGCGGCGGGTTTCGGCGGCCTGCAGGTTGCCCTCGGCCGCGGCGCGCTGCCGCTGGAAGGTGGTCTCCGTGGCCACCAGCACGTCCTCATAATAGTCACTTTTGCCGGCCAACAGCAGCACAAAACACAGCGCCACGCCCAGCATACTAAGCCCCAGGCCCAGCCCCGCCGCCACAAAATTGCCGCTAAGCAGGCCAAATACCCCCTGCGTTACCCAGCCCGCCACCGGCAGGGTATACAAAATGTTTCCGTGCAGCGCCGCCAGCAGTGCGTCGGCAATGGGCACCCCGCCAAGGTAGGGCACCAGTATGGCCAGCACGGTGGGCAGCAAAAGCGCCGCGGCCACCACCGCCACCACCCGCTTTGCCCCGGGGCGGCCGTTTGCGTACATGTATATCACCACAGACACCAGCTGGAACACCACCAGGGAAAACACATACCCCACAAACAGCGCCAGCAGCCAGGTGGGGCCCACGCCCCATACACTGCGCAGGGTGCTGCCCATCATCAAAATAAACACGCTGGCAAAAATGCTTTTTCCCGCCTGTTGCAAAAGGCCGTCTACCAGCACCAGCTTGGGGCTTACCGGCGCGGTGAACAGGAAATTCACATCTGCCATGGCAAACACGCTGGCCCCGGTGGAAAGCCCCGCGGTAACGCTGGTGAAGGCAAACAACAGCAGGTACGCCAGAAAGGCCAGCTTCAGCCAGCCGATGTCTGTGTTGCCGCCCAGCGCCATGTGGCCACTGCTTGCCCCGATAAAGGACATGGTGATGAGCCCGGCAAACAGCAGGTACAGCACCAGCAGCCCGGGCTTGCGCCGCAGCTGCAACAGGCGGTTCTTCAGCGTTTTACGCAGCTTAAATACAAGGCTGTTCACAGGCCGCCTCCTTCCTGGCCACCGCTTGGGGGCGGTGGGGCGGGCACGCCGGGCGCCGCAGGCACGTCCGCCACAGGCGGCATGGCAGGCGCAGGGGCACCGCCTGCCGGGGCCTGCGGCGGGCCGGCCGGCACATTTTCTGCCACCGGCATATTCCCGCCTGCCGCGCCGCCACCCACCCAGGGCGGGGGCGGTGCATCCTGTGCGGGGGGCAGCTCTTGCTCCGTAATGCGGAAATACAAATCCTCCAGGCTCTCCCCGGCCTCCACCGCACTGCGGGGGCGCGTCTCGATGATGCGCCCGGCACGCATGATGTGGGTGGTGTCCCAACTCTCCTCCATGCTCTCTATCAGATGGGTGCTGATGATCAGCGCCGCGCCCTCGGCTTTCAGCTGGCGCATCATTTCTTTCAACTGGCGAATGGCGTGGGGGTCCAGCCCTACAAAGGGCTCGTCAAACACAATGGCCTTGGGCGCGGGCAGCAGCGCGCAACATACGCTCACCTTCTGCTGCATGCCCTTGCTCAGCTCCTGCCCCAGCTTTTTGCGCTTGTCGTCCAGCTCAAAACGGCGCAGCAACTCCTCGCTGCGCGCCTCCCAGCCCTCCAGGCGGTAGGCCTTGGCTATAAACTGCAGGTGCTCCTCCACCGTAAGCATGTTGTACATGGCCGGCATCTCGGGAATATACCCCAAAAAGCGTTTGGCCTGCATGCTGCGGTTGTCCTGCCCGGCAATGGCTATCTGCCCCTCAAAGCGCAGCAGCCCGCAAATGCACTTGATCAGCGTGCTTTTGCCCGCCCCGTTGGGGCCCAGCAGCACCGTAAGCTCGCCTGCGCGCACCGTCATGTCGATGTTGTCGTTCGCCAGGGTCTTGCCGTAGCGTTTCGTCACGTTTTGTACCTGAATCATCCATTTACCTCACACTGGTTTACTCGTTTTCCGCACCAATTATATCACGAAGCAGCCCGCATAAACCTTACGATTTTTGGCGCTCTCTGCAAACATTTTTGCCCGGGCCCCGGCTTTTGGCAGCACTGGGGCATGTGGTGGTGGAAATGTTGGGCCAAAACTGCTATACTATGAAATGATTTCGCGCAAACCCAACCACCCAACCATCCCGCGCCGTGCGCGGGACAGGAGGCGAAACCATGAATTTTTGTCCACACTGTGGGGCCAAAGTGCAGGACCCCGACAGCCTATTTTGTACGGAATGCGGGCAGAAAATGCCCCCCAAGATGCAAAGCTTCATTGCCGCGGCACAAAGCGCGGCAGAGGCTTCCTTTGACGCGGACAGCCCCGCGCCCGCTTTGGGCGGTGATGTATCCTCCACCGACGCCCCCACCGAAGGCGCCGCCTGGCAGCCCACCCAAAACCTGTTTGCCCAGGCAGATGACGACGCCCCGCGCGGCGATGAGGCCACCGCCCAGTTTGCGGCGGTAACGCCCGGCGTAAGCGGCACAGACGACGCGCCCGCACCACCGCCGCCTGCACCCGAGCCTGAACCGCCTGCACCCGAGCCTGAACCGCCTGCGCCCGAGGCTGCCACGCAACCCACCGCCCCGCCCGCCCAGGCCGTTACCCTGTTTGAGGAGGAGGACGGCAGCGACGCTGCACCCACCCTGTTTGACCCGGAAGAGGCCCCGTTGGCCCGGCCCGCGGCCCCGGTGGAAAAAGAGGCCCCCGCCGTACCGGCTGCACCCCCTGCCGGCGATGCCGCCGCCAGCGGCGAGGACCTGCTGGGCATGATTGCCGCCGCCCAGGGCGAGGCACCTGCACCGAAGCAGCAGTACACCGCCCCGGCCCCCGGCGCGCCGGACCTGTTCAGCCAGCCTGCCCGCCAAACCCCCAGCCTGTTTGAGGAGGCGGACACCCAGTATATCCCGGACCCCTTTGCAGAGCAGGCCCTGGGC
>JAJDGD010000058.1 GCA_030265505.1 Ruminococcaceae bacterium OttesenSCG-928-O06
CAAGCTCCTTCTGGCGGCTGATGAGCAGCCTGGCGGCCAAAAATGCCCCGCACAGCATGGCCACCGTGGTGATGGAGTTCATGGCATCGGGCAAATAGGCGTCGCCATCGGGGTACAGCGGCGGCAGCGCCAGCACCAATATACCAAATAGCAGCAGGTTCAGCAAAAATGTGCAGGTTGTAAGCCAATGCTGTGCGTAAACCACCGATAAAAAGATGGGAAACGCAAACATAATGTACACCACCGGCACAGCATAGTGCGTCCAGGCCAGCACCAGCACCGCCAGCGAGATGGCCACAAGGTACAAAACGGCCTGCTGCACATACTTTTTCTTATCCAGCAGCGGGCGTGTGGCCAGCTGCACAATGCCCAGCAACACAATGTACACAAGGCTGGGGCGCAGCAAATACACATACAGCTCGTGCTGTATGTTGGCAGTACCGTTTGCGTGCAGGTCCACCGCCAGCAGCACGGCCTCGGCCAGGGTAACCAGGGCCACAAACCACCAGGTAAGCTGCAGCAGGCGGGTACACCATCTGCGGCAATTCAGTTCTTCCTCGTACAGCAGTTTCATGCCCATGCCCTTGTGTTGTAATTTCGTTCGTGTTCGATTTTCTCAGTATACCACATCGGGGGCAAAAGGAAAAGAATAGTCCTACTTAGTGAGGCTCTCGTTTTTTCATTCCCTTGATACAAGCGCCACATATGGACGGCCACATTGCTATTGTTTCGCATATTGTGTACAATGATTAGCAGAATTCTTTGGCAGAACATCCCTATTCCCCCCACCGAGGACTCCTTTATGCAGCCTTCCCAGCAGCACCCCACCGGCACAAAGCCGCGCCGCCGTTTTTCCGGCCGTGTGGTGTTTGGGTTGCTCACGCTTGTGTTCGGGGCCGTTTTCGTGGTCAGCCTGGTGCAAATTGTGCGCATAAGCAGTACCCGGCGCGCCGCCCAAGACGAGTATACCACCCTGGCCCAGCAGGCCTTCCCCGCATCTGTGGAAAGTGGAGACGAAGGTGGCCTGCACACGGCCCTGGCTGCAGTGATGGCCCAAAACCCCGAGTGCGTGGGGTGGCTGGCAGTGCCCGGCAGCGCCATCAACTACCCTGTGGTACAAGCAGCCAACAACGAAAAATACCTGCACCGCACCTACCTGGACAACGAAAACCCCGCCGGCGCCATTTTTATGGACTACCGTTGCAACGCAGATTTTACCGGTGAACATACCATCATATACGGCCACTATATGCAGGATGGCACCATGTTTGCAGGCCTTGCCGCCTATTTGGACGAGGCATACCTGCAGGCCAACCCCGACATTTTGGTGTATACCCCGGAAGGCCTGCTGCGCTACCGGGTGGTGGCCGCCCGCAAAACCGACATGTGGGACGCCGCCTACCGAGTGGATTTTTCGGGCGAGGAGGATTTTGCCGCCTTTGCCGAGACATACGGTGCCCCTGCCGGCGTACAAGGGCTGCTCACACTCTCCACCTGCACCGGCGGCGAAAAGGACGAACGCACCCTGGTGCACGCCGTATTTGAGGGAATGGAAGCGTACTAGGCCGTGTTTTCAACACACTACGGAATGCTGGGCGGTGCAGAATTGGTATTCCCGGTGGAGGGGATGGGATTGTGTATTGCGTCCACTGCCCGGCGTTTTTTTGCGCCTCAGTCATGCGCGGGGGCACGCTTTTTTGTTTTTTTACTCGCTTTTGCGTGTTCGCAAGGAAAAAAATGGGCCCACGGCGCCAACCAAAACATTGCGCAAATGCGACAGTATTCAGCATCGTTTTCTCTTTTTGGGGGCGCCATATCAAAAACCCCGGCTGTTTTTCTCGTTTTTTCGCAAAAAATTTCCTCATCCAGAAAATCACATCGCTTTTACACCAAAAGCGAGATATTACAATAAATGAGTATTTATGCATTGTTTTGTATGCGTTGTGTTTCCTCAGCACAATCCTTTTCTTGAAAAGCGCCCAATTCGTGTTACAATTACAATGATATTAAGCCGATTGCAGGTATCTGCCTGCGTCGGTATGTTTTATGCATGCGCATCTGCGCATGCGCGGCAAGGTACCCAATATGCATAAAAGGAGTGTTTCTTGTGAACAAACTGTCGGTCGGCAAACGCATCATGTTCTCTTTTGCCATTGTTCTTGCGCTGATTTTGGTGATTCTGGGTGTAACGGTGTTCACCTCTATCCGGCGGAACAATGATTTAGACAATGTAAATACCATGGGAGATCTGCAACAGGAAGCCAACGAGATGCTGGACGAACTGAGCGCGGCACGCATAGAGTTGCGCACCGTGTACACCAGCGCCGGGGCCGAGGCCATGGCGGCCTATGAGAAAGCCATGCCGCTGCTGAGCAGCGCTTCCAACCGGGTAAGCGCACTGGAAAATTACGACAGCCAGCTGGACGCTGTGGATATGAGCGCCGCCAATGCGCAAATCAAAAGCCTGTTTGGCCAGCTTATCACCAAGGTAGAGCAGGTGCATTCCAACGACCTTACCGTGCAGCAGTACAACCAGGATATGACCGAGGCTTCGCAGGAGATGCACACCGCCGCCGTAGACCTTGTGGTGTTGCTGGACGAACTGGTGGCAGAACTGCACGAGACCTCGCCCAACCTTACGATAGACCGCCTGAACAACATCATTGCCCCCGCGCAGAACATCTCCACTGCTGTGGACCAAATGCGTGTAGATAGCTCTTACTTGCTTTTGAATATGGACACCAGCGTGGCGGCAAACCTCACGGCCGAGCTGGACTCCATCGTGGCCCAGGCAAATGACTTGTACACCCATCTTTCCACTGATGAAGGCCGCGCCGCCACCGACATTGTGTTGAGCGAAGCGGAAGAGTACCGCACCGCCATGAACAACCTGATTGACGTGATTGCGGACAGCAACGGCGTCATCGAAGAGGCGCGCAGCCTTACCGATACCCTGGCCGGCATTGTGAACGACGGCGTGGATGCCCTGGCCTCCCAGTCCGACGATATGATCGTCTCCACCACAGACACCTCCATGTTCGTGCTGTGGCTGATGACCGCCATCGTGCTGATTGCCGCCGTGGCTTCCGTGCTGATGGCCCTCACCCTCACCCGCTCCATCACCCGCCCGCTGAACATGATGAAGGGCGTTTTGGTGCAGGTGGGCGAGACCGGCAACATGACCTTTACCGATGAGACCAAAGAGCAGGTGCGTGCACAGGCTGCAGGCCGGGATGAGATTTCCCAGTCTATAGGCGCCTTTGCCCACATGATGGACCGCATGATTTATGTGGGCGAATGCCTTACCACCGTGGCAAACGGCGACTTGACAGTGGACGTGGAGCTCGTCTCCCCCGAGGACACCATGGGCATCGCCCTGAAAAACATGACCGACAACCTGAACGACATGTTCAGCGAGATCAACAGCGTGTCCTCGCAGGTTTCCACCGCCAGCGGCGAAATTGCCCAGGGCGCCCAAAGCCTTGCCCAAGGCAGCACGGAGCAAGCCTCCACTGTGGAGGAGATCTCCGCTTCTATCAATGAGATTAACGAGCAGGCCAACCTCTCCAGCGAGACCGCCGTGGATGCCGCCGCCAAGGGCAACGAAATTACCCGCATTGCCCAGGAGGGCAGCGAGAAGATGGAGCGCATGATGGAGGCCGTGCAGCAGATCAACGAGGCCAGCCAGAACATTGGCGACGTGATCAAAGTCATCGACAACATTGCTTTCCAGACGAACATTCTGGCGCTGAACGCCGCGGTGGAAGCCGCGCGCGCAGGCCAGCACGGCAAGGGCTTTGCCGTTGTGGCCGACGAAGTGCGCAATCTTGCCAGCAAGAGTGCCGACGCCGCCAAGGAGACCGCCGCTTTGATCTCCGCCAACATCGAGAAGGCGGAACTGGGCCTTTCCATCAGCCAGGACACCGCCGAAAGCCTGACCCAGATCGTCGAGGGCATCCAGAGCACCAGCGAAAGCCTGCAACAACTGGCCGAGCAGAGCGCGGGCTCCAAGGCGGCCACCGCCCAGGTGAACCTGGCGGTGGACCAGGTGGCCCAGGTGGTGCAGCAGAACAGCGCCACCAGCGAAGAAAGCGCCGCGGCCAGCGAAGAGATGAGCAGCCAGGCCCAGGTGCTGCAGCAGCTGATTGCCCGCTTCCGCTTGCGGGATGCCGCCTCTGTGGCAAGCATTGCCGCCGGCGAAAGTGTGAACGCCCTGCCCGCTGCCGGCGAGAGCTACACCACCGGTGGCGAAGGCGACATCATTTTCTAGGCTTTTTTGCCCACCGCTTCCGGCCCGGTTATTTACACAGCAAAGCCCCCTGCATCATACGCAGGGGGCTTTTTATGCGCCGCGGTACGGGGGAAGGGGCCGGCCCGGCGGGCATATCCTTCTGTAAGCGCCGGCGTTTTGTGGGCAGGCTTTGCTGCCCTCAGCTTTGTGCTGCCTGCAACGCCATCGCCAGTTCCTCGCGCACCTTCGGGATTTCTTCGCTTTTCAGGCGGGCCTGCAGTGCATCGGTGGCCTGTGCCCCGCCAATGTGCCCCACGGCCCAGGCCACATGGCCGCGCACCACCTCTTCCTCGTTGTCCAGCTCCTTGGCAAGCTCGGGCAGGTATGCCTCATCCCTTGTGTTGCCCAGGGCCACGGCCGCGTTCCGCTGGAAGAACCGCTTTTCCTTCAAATAGTTGTACATGATGGGCCGCACCCGGGTGTGGTAGAATTCGTCCTCGCAGTGCAGCATCCCCACCAGGGAAAAGCCTTCTGCCAGTTCCCGCAAAAATACGTCGGGTACAAGGGCCTGCTGTAAGCGGTGCTTGTTGCGGGGGCACACCTGCTGGCAAATGTCGCACCCGTGCACCACTTCGCCCATCTTATCGCGTATCTCTATGGGGATGTCATCGGTGATGCCGCCCCCTCTTTTCGCGTCCGTCATAAAGGAGTTGAACGCAAGGCAGCGCTTGGGCTCCAGCCGGTAAGGGGCATACAGCGCCGCCGTGGGGCAGGCCTTCATACAGGCGGTGCACCCCGCAGGGCAGCGGCTGGTGTGGGGGTCTTCGTCGGTAACATCCAGCACGGCGTCCACCACAAGGCTTTGCAACACGATGAACGAGCCGTGCCCCTCTGCATAGGCAAGGTTGTTTTTGCCATAGTCGGTTATACCCGCCTTGGCGGCAGCCCAGCGCTCGGGCACAAACACCTTGGGGTACAGCGTGCAGCCCTTTTCCTCTAAAAAGCTTTGCACCAGCCGCAGGCGCGCCGCCGCCTGGTAGTGCTTTGGCGGGGCGTAGCACCGCGCCTGGTAAATGCGCCCCACCTTGCCCACCAGGCTTTCGGGAAAGGCATTCTGCGCATAATCCCACGCCAGCACAATCACGCTTTGGGCACCGGGGGCATCCTGCGCAAGGGTTTGCGCCTTCTGGGCTACTGGGAAAAAGCTATACCGCTCCCCACGGGTGGCCACCTCTTCACTATACCCGGCAAAGCCGTGTACACTGGTAAAGCCCACGGCACTGTAGCCCACGTTCAGGGCATATTCGCGTATCTCCCGTGTCAATCTCATGCCTTCCCTCCTCATTCTGTTGTATATGCAACTTTAGACCATAAAAACGTTTCCTTTGCTCACACCAGGTCATCCAGGCAGTCCAGTGCCAGCAACAGCGGTTCAAGCAGGGGGCCCAGGCGGGCTTTCAGCGCCTTTTGGGTACTGTGCCACACCTCGCGGGCTTGCTGCAGCAACACCCGGCCCGCAGGGGTAAGGGCCAGCTGGCGGTTGCGGCGGCCGGGGGCCGCGGTGTCCACAATATACCCCTGTGCAAACAACGGGCGCAGGTTGCGCACCAGGGTGCTTTTGTCCAGCCCCACCCGGGCGGCCAGTTCGTTCACGCTGCAGCCGTCCATGGCCGCCACGCCCGCCAAAAGGGAAAATTGATTGATGGTGATGCCAAAGGGTTGCAGGGCGCGGTTGTAATGCTCGGTAACGGTGGTTGCCGCGCGCCGCAGGCGTATGGCGTAACAGGGCAGTTTTTCCACCTGCTGTTCTTGGGGCATCGCTTTTTCCTCCCGTTTGTTGTATATGCAAGCATAATACTTGCCTTCCTCGCTGTTGTCAAGCCCTATTGTGTTTTCCCGCTTTATTGCACATGGGAGGGCCGCGCTACAGTCCATGCTCCGGTAGCAAGTGGAAAGGCTTTCCCTCCAAAGCCCGGAACATGTCAATCACCAACACAAGCGCCGACATATTTTGCCAAAGTGCGCAACAAAAAAGCCCGCCCTGCACGCGGCAAGGCGGGTTTTATCAGAAAGCCGGCAGGGCAAGGGCAGGGTAAAACGCTTAACCACAGCGGCGCGTAGCTACCTACTCGTCGGCCAATGCCTCTTCGTCAAACAGCTCTTCTGCGGGGACGCGCAGCATTTGGCGCAGGCCCAACACGTTCAACACCTGGGCCACGGCAAAGGTCAGCATCAGGGGGCTCCAGTCGCATACCAGTGTCATGGGCATGCGCAGGTTCTCATTCAGCAAAAAGGCGCTTGCCGCCCCCAGGGCCACCACTACCGACAACACCCGCCAGGCATACCCTGCCCTGCTGCGGGCGGGGGGTGTCTCTTCGGCATTCTGGGAATCCATGGGCAGTTCCGGCACCGGGCTTTCGTCCGCTTCCTGTTTGCCACGGCGCATGCCGGCCAAAAGCAACAGCACAATCATTGCCACGCTGGCCGCCAGGCAAAACAGCAGGCACAGCAGGTTTACAAGGGACCAATGGGCCCCGCCGGCCACCAGGGCCGGGCCTTCTGCCAAAGGCTGCGCCCCAGCGCCCGCATAGCCGGCAGCCCCGGCAGCGGGTGCGCCTGCAGCCTGGGCCGCCGCTGCGGCACCCACCAGCGCCACAAGGCCCGCCAGCAGCACCGCCAACAGCAGCAGTGGCACAAAAAGCCGTTTGGTCGTGGCAAATACTCTGTCCATCGTTTCCCTCTTTTTCTATACCGGCAAGTGCGCACGGCACCGCCTTTCCTTGCAAATTATCGTGTGTTTTGGCCGCACGCGCCATGCGGGCAACCGCCCTGGCACGCAAAAGCCGCCTCACCATTTGCCCTTAGTGTACCATCTCCCGGTAACAGTATGGTAACAGGGGTTTTGCATACAATTTTCATCTGTTACGTTCGCGTCCCCACGCCGCTTTTCCCGCCGTTTTTTCCCGTGCACGGGAAAATTCTGTTCCCCATGCCTTTACACCCCCAAAAAAGCGTGATACAATCGAACCAGCGAATATTTGACCGGATTTTACCGCAGCGCCCTGTGGCGGCACACCGCTTTGCAGGGCGCCCACCGGCGCGGAGGTATATGCCATGACGTGCAAAAAATGCCAGAAAAACATCTCAGACGGGGCCTCTTTCTGCC
>JAJDGD010000059.1 GCA_030265505.1 Ruminococcaceae bacterium OttesenSCG-928-O06
TTTGCAGCACCCCTTGGCTAATCTCCGCCTGGTAGGGGGTGTAGGCGGTAAGAAACGTCTCTTTGGCGGCCACCTGCTTCACAATGGCGGGAATATAGTGCCGGTAGGCCCCCGCCCCGCGGAAGATGGTGGGGTACACCACATTTTGCGCCGCCGCGCCTTCCATCATGCGCCGCACTTCCAGCTCACTTTTTCCCTCGGGCAGGGCAAGCGTGCCCGCCCGCATGCCCTGCGGCACATCGGCGAACAAATCGTCCATCTGCGCAAGGCCAATGGCCTGCAGCATCTGCTGCTGGCCTTGTGCCGTTGCGGGGATATAGCTTCCCAAAATCAGCCCTCCTTCGCCAGCAGGGCCTCATACTCCTCTGCGCTCAATAGCTCTTCCGTTTCGCCCACATCCCCGGCCACGCACAGCCAGGCGTCGTACGGGTCGCTGTTAATCAACGCGGGGTCGTCCAGCAGCACCTCGTTCACCGCCACCACCGTGCCCGTTACCGGGCTGTAGATGTCGCTCACCGCTTTTACAGACTCCACGTCTGCAAACGCCAGCCCGGCTGTCAGGCCGTCGCCCTCTGAAGGCAGGTTCACAAATACAAGGTCTCCCAGTTCGTGCTGGGCGTAGTCCGTCAGGCCTATGCGCAGGGTGCCCTCGCCGGTGTCCTGCACCCACTCGTGCGTTTTGGTGTACTTCAGTTCTTTTGGAATGTTCATATTGGTCCCCCCTGTTTTTATTTGTCCCGTTTATAAAATGGCGCCTTTACTACTTCGGCTGCCACCATCCGTCCGCGTACGTCCACTTCCAGCACGGTGCCCTCTTCCCGGGCGTCCATGTCCAGCAGGGCCATGGCCCCGGGCCAGCCCACAAAGGGCAGCTGGGTGCCTGAGGTAACAACACCCACCTTTTCGCCGTTTCGGTATACCTCGCACCCTTCGCGCGCAATGCCGCGGCCGGTAACTTTTATGGCCGTGCGGCGGCGGGCAGGCGGGTTTTTGCCCACAAGGGCCGCTTTGCCCGTAAAGTTTTTGGCGTCCGGCTTTACAAACATGCCAAGGCCCGCTTCGTACGGGGTAATTGCTTCGTCCATCTCGTGGCCATACAGGGGCATGCCTGCCTCTAAGCGCAAGGTATCCCGCGCGCCCAGGCCGCAGGGCACAAGGCCCGCGCCCTTGCCGGCTTCCATCACAGCGTCCCACACCGCGGGGGCGGCTGCGGCCTTGCAGTATATTTCAAAGCCGTCCTCCCCGGTGTAGCCGGTGCGGCTTACCAGGCACTGCACTTTGGCCACCTCTACGCCTTCAAGAAACGTATAGTTTTTTCCTGGCAGGGCCGCTTTGCCGCCCTTGGTCACAGCTGCCAAAATCTCCTCGGCCTTCGGGCCCTGCAGGGCAAGCTCTGCCACGTCGTCGCTGATATCCTCCAGCACGGCTTCTTCCGGCAGCCATTTTTTCATCCACGCAACGTCTTTTTCCCGGTTGGAGGCATTCACCACCAGCAAGAACTTTTCCTGGCCCAGGCGGTAGACGATCAAATCGTCCACCACGCCGCCTTCCTCGTTGCACATGGGGCTGTAGCGGCAAGCGCCCTGCGCAAGGCCTTCCATGTCGTTTGTAAGCAGGGTTTGCAGGGCCGCCATGGCCCCAGCCCCGCTGATGACGACCTCCCCCATATGGGACACGTCAAACAGCCCGGCGGCGCTGCGCACTGCCATGTGTTCGCCAATCACCCCCAAGGGGTACTGCACCGGCATGTCGTACCCGGCAAACTCCACCATTTTGCCGCCGGCCGCCAGGTGCTTTTCATACAGCGTAGTTCTTTTTGGCATACACCTTCCATCCTTTCCGCTTCGCTTGCAACAACAAAGGCGCAGGAAAAACACTCCCGCGCCTCTGTAACTGTACCTGAAAGATTCTCCCACCATAAGCCCGAGCGCAGGATTGCTTCTTCGGTGCCCGCGCGGGGGCTATTGCTTCGCGCAAGGCTCTCCAGAGTACCGTCCCCCACCGGTTCTTTTGCCTGAGAGTTTTTCCCCTTCGGCGCCGGGGCGGGCAGGGCTGCCCGGCCGGTCTCTCCCGGTGGATTCATCCGGATTGCACGGCTTTATTTTGCCTGAAAAGTTGGGTTTTGTCAACACGGGGCAAATGTGGTATTATTCTAATTACATCACGCCGTTTTGCACAGGCAGGGCACTGGCCCGCCGCAAAGCCACCCGGGAGGCATAGCCATGGTTACCATTGATACCGAGAGCTGCATTGGCTGCGGCGCCTGCGTGAAAGACTGCATTGCGTCCAACTTATATATGGAAAACGGCAAGGCCGCCGTGCGCAGCGCCTGCTTCAGCTGCGGGCACTGTGTGGCCGTTTGCCCGCAAAATGCCTGCGCTTTGCCCAGCTATGACATGGCCGACGTGGAAGCGTACGACGACGCCAGCTTCCGCCTTGCGCCGGAAAACGTGCTGCATGCCATCAAGTTCCGCCGCAGCGTGCGCCAGTACCAGCAAAAACCGGTGCCGCAAGATGTTCTGGAGCGCGTTATCCAGGCGGGCCGCTACACCGAGACCGCGGTGAACGTGCAGGACGTGGAGTTCTTTGTGGTGCAGCAGCGCATGCAGGAGTATAAGCCCCTGGCCTACGAGGGCTGGCTTACCTATACCCAAAGCGACGACAATGTACCCAAAAACTACCAAAGCATTTACGAGAACTACAAAAAGGACCCCGTGGCGGGCGACCGTTTGTTCTACCACGCCCCGGCTGTCATCGTGGTTTGTTCCAATAACCCGGTGAACGGTGCATTGGCCGCCGCCAACATGGAGACGATGGCCGTGGCCCTGGGCCTGGGCATGCTGGTAAGCGGGCAGCTTACCCGCGCGGTAAATGCCGACGACCGCCTGCAGGCCTGGCTGGGAATAAAAGGCAAAAGTGCCGTTACCAACCTGCTGGTGGGCTACCCGGCGGTTACCTACCACCGCACCGCACCGCGCAAGCCCGCCACTGTACACTACCTGTAACACAGGGGCACCCCGGGCGGCCGCGCCGCCCGCAAAATAAAACGCAACCAACACAGTGGACACAAGGAGGAGTATCCATGAATGCAAGCGACATCAAAAAAGTATTTGTTGCCGGCGGGGGCCTGATGGGCCGCCAAATTGCACTGGAAGCCGCTATCAAGGGGTACGACGCATGGGTGTACGACAGCCAGCCCGGCGTGAATGAAGCAGTGGACAAATGGGCACAAGACTACCTGAAAGGCCGCATCGAGAAGGGCAAAATGACGCAGGAGGCCGTGGACGCCACCAAGGCCAAATTTCACATTGCAACCAGCCTGGAGGAGGGCGCCAAAGACGCCGACCTCGTCATTGAGGCCATCATCGAGATCCAGGAAGAGAAGGAGAAGTTCTTTAAACAGCTGGATGCCATTGTGCGCGAGGATACCATCATCACCACCAACTCCAGCTTCATGGTGTCTTCGCTGTTTGTCGGCTGCGTCAGCAATCCCTCGCGCCTGGCCAACCTGCACTACTTCAACCCCGCCCTGGTGATGAAACTGGTGGAAATTGTAAAAGGCGAACACACCAGCGACGAGACCGCCCAAACCCTGTATGACTTTGTGAAAAGCCTGGACAAGGTGCCTGTCATCATCCAGAAGGAAGTGGACGGCTTCTTGGTAAACCGCATCTCCCGGGCAATTTCCAGCGCCGCGCTGGAAATTGTGGAGATGGGCGTTGCCACGCCCGAAGACGTGGACCTTGCCCTAGTGAACGGGCTGAACCACCCCTTGGGGCCCTTCCGCCTGATGGATTTGACCGGCATCGACCTGAGCTACCATATTTTGGAAACGCGCAAGGCCAATGGCGAGAACCCCCCGGGCTATGAGCTGGTGAAGGCCAAGTACGAAGCCGGCGAATATGGCCGCAAAACCAAAAAGGGCTGGTATACTTACGACTGACCTTCTGTTTTTCACATGCGCAGTTGCACAGAACCTGCGCTAAAAGGCCATATCCGTACAATGCTGCGTCCGTTTTTCCAAGTGTGCGGTGCCGTTCTTCAACCTACCATCCAAAGCGGGGCGCAAAACGCGCCCCGCTTTATTCATGCCGGTGTACAGTTCTTTTTGCGCTTCCAAAAGCGGTTTGAATCTGCTATGATATAGTCAACAATTTAAAAGCTGTTCCAGTTTTCAAACAGCAGGCAAAACCTGCTGGCACACGAATGTGTGCAATCGGCTATGAACGGTGGTAAAGCCGCCCGTTGGGCGGCCACGCGCAAAAGAATTTGCGCGCTTTCAAAACTGGGACGGTTTTGAAGCCATTTGAGTATAGCGGTACACAAACCATGGAAGTGAGGTACGCCTTTTGCCCAGAAAAAAACCGGTGGACCTCAATGCCGTATACCTTCCCCCCCGTATAAAGCAGCGGTTGCAAGACGTATACCGCTACCCTACCACCTGTGTGGAAGCCCCCGCCGGCTATGGTAAAACCACCACCCTGGCACAAATGCTGCCCCCGGGGGCCGGCCCTGCGCGCCGGGTGCTTTGGTTCACTGCCTGGGAAGGCGAAGCACCTTACAGCAGTTGGGCGCGTTTTTGCCGCCTGTTTGCCCAAATAGACGCCGCCGTAGCCGAAGCCCTGGAAGCGGCGGCTTTTCCCTGCGCGGATAATATTGGGGAGATTTCCCAGCTGCTGAAAAACTTCTCATGCGAGGGCGAGACCTTTCTCGTCATCGACGGGCTGGAGCATTGGGCCGCCATGTACCCTGCGGTACTGCCAAAAGCTTTGGCGGCACATGCCGGCGGGCCATTCCATCTGGTGCTGCTTACCCAGCCGCTAAAACGTAAGGGACTGTTTTTGGCAAATTCCTCGGTGCTACATGTCACCGGGGAAGCCCTGGCTCTTTCCCCCGAAGAGATCCAGGCCTATTTTTCCACCGCCGGCCTGCCCATCACCTCCGCCCAGGCCCAGGCCATTTGGCAGGCCACCGAAGGCTGGTTTGCCGCGGTGTATCTGCATCTTTTACACTATGCCGCCACGGGCCAGCCAGCCCCGCCCTATGGGCATGTACTGGAACTGATGCGCGAATGCCTGTGGAACCGTTTGGAAAAGCCCGCACAAACCCTGCTTTTGGAGCTTTCTTGTGTGCCCTATTGCACCTTGGAACAGATTTTGTTTTACCTTGATATAGAAGAGCCGCCCGCCTGGGCCGGGGACGTGATGCAGTCCTCCGGCTTTGTGCGGTACGATGCCGAGGCCGGGCTATACTACCCCCACACCATTTTGCGGCGCCTTGTGCGCAACCTGTTTTTGGAGCAAAGCATCGCCTTCCAAAAGGCCGCCTGGGAAAAAGCCGGCCGCTGGCAACTGCGCCAAGGGGACAAGCTCTCTGCCCTGGCAAGCTTTTACTATGCTGAGGACTTCGAGAGCATTTTTGCCATGGACCTTTCCAATGTGGAGATACACCCCGCCGGGCAGGACGTTACCGCGGCCACCATAGAGGACATTCTGGAAAGGGTGCCCCAAAAGCTGAAGTTGCGCTATCCCGTCACCCTTTTGGCCTTCGCGTATGAGCTGTTCTCGGCCGGGCGCTACGCCCAGTACGGTGCGCTGTGCGAGGAGATCGCCGCTCTCATTCCCAAAACAAATTTCCCCGAAGAAGAAAAAAGCCGATTGTTTGGTGAGCTTGCCCTGATGCAGAGCTTTGCCGAGTACAACGATATCGAGCAGATGGGCCGCTGCCACGCCGCCGCCTGGGACCTGATTGGCGGGCCCTCTCGCCTGGTGGATACTTCGGTGCCGTGGACGATGGGCGCGGCCTCGGTGCTGTATATGTTCCATCGGCAGCCGGGCGCCTTGCAGCAGGAGCTTGGCAGCATGCGGCAGTATCTGCCGGCCTACCTGCGCCTTGCCGACGGACACGGCAGCGGCGCCGACTGCCTGATGGAAGCCGAGGCCGAACTGTACCACGGCAATTTTGAGCAAGCGAAGATACTGGCCCTGCGCGGCGCCCACCTGGCCGCCGCCGCAAAGCAGGACAGCCTTTCGTTGTGCGCCCATTTTCTGTTGGCGCGCCTGGCCCTGGTGGCCGGGCAGCCGCAAGCCCTGCAGGAACACCTGGCCGCCATGGAACACTTTGCCGGCCCGCAGGCGCCCTCTGTGCAAAAAGCCTTCGACATGGCTTCCTCCCAACTGTGGCTGATGCTGGACCGTCCCGAAAAGGCCGCCTTATGGGTGGCACAAGGCAATTTCGCGGTGGGCATCCAGGCCCCGGCGCTGCCCTGGGCACAGCTGATACACCTGCTTTACTGCTTTGGCGTGCGCAACTACACGGCGGTGCACAGCTTGGCCGAACCCTTCCTTGCCGCCTCGTCCATGAACATCCTGCCGCAAATTTACATACACACCGTGCTGGCCTGTACCCACTACCGCAACGGGGGCATTGCCCTTGCGCAAAAACACATGAAATGCGCACTGGCCCTGGCTTTACCCGACCGCTTGTTTTTGCCCCTGGCAGAGTTTGGCGCGGACATTTTGCCGCTTTTGGCCACCGGGCCGGATACCGCCTTTGGCCAGGACACCGGCGCCGTACGCGCCCTGGCCCTGCAGGTAAAAGAAGGTAAGGAGAAGATTGGCCGGGCGCTGGACGCCGAGAGCCGCCCCTTTGCCCTTACCGTGCGGGAATATGAGATTGCCCTTCTGGCGGCACAGCGCAAAAGCAACAACGAGATTGCAGAGATCACCTGCCTTTCTGTTGCTACTGTGCGCACACATTTGCAGTCTGTATACGAAAAGCTAAAAATCGATAGTAAGCTAAAAAGTAAGCGCTATTTGTTGGCCGGCATGCTTTTGGAACCATAACTCCTCTCTTATAGATGAATTCAATTCATATACACCTGCTGTATAATAATGCGGCAGGTATTTTTTTGCTATGCAAAAATAGGAGGATTATTACATGAAGAGAAAATTGCTGGCACCTTTGCTCTGTATCGTTTTGATAGGCGCCCTGTTGGCCGGCTGCGGCGGCGACGATGCACCCAAAACCTTTTCCGTAACAGTTGAAAACAGCACCATCTACGCGTTCAACGAGCTGTACGTCTCTGCCACCGCTTCCGACAACTGGGGAAGTGACCACTTGGGCAGCACCAACATCCTGAAGGCCAACGGCAGCTATGACATCACCCTGGAAAAGTATGACTATGAAAACTACGATGTGCTGATTGTAGACGAGGACGGGGACGAATACCTGTTCCGGTATGTTACCCTAACCGAAGGC
>JAJDGD010000006.1 GCA_030265505.1 Ruminococcaceae bacterium OttesenSCG-928-O06
CCCCGTCCTGGATGGTATGTTCAAAGCCGCAGTAGCCAATCTCCTCGTCTAAAAGCGCCTCGCTCCAGTTCAAAAACTTGCAGTCCTCCTCCTTGGCCAGGGTGGCCAAAGCGGCGTTCATCTGGTCTATGCGGCGCATGGTGATGGCCTCGTTCTGGCGGTATTGGTCCACCGGGAAGATGGCGCCGAGGATGATGTCGGTATAGGCGTAGGCGTCTTTCACGGCGTCGATGGCGTCACGGTAATACTCAATGAACTTGTCAATCTCCATGCCCACGTTGTTGGTGCCAAAGGTGAGAACCACCCGCCGCGGCTGCAAAATGCCCACGGCCTGGGGCATGGTTACCTGGCCCACCCCGCTGAACTGGGCGCAACGCTGGGTGCTGAAGGTGGTGATGCCCATGCTCTCTACCCCGATGCCGTTGGCCATGGTTACACCGGTAACGTCGGCATAATACAGCATGCGCAGGGTGTTGCTGTCGCCTAAAAACAGCGTTTCCTCGGAATATTCCATGCCGGCGTCCTCGGTCTCGGGCAAAATGGTGCCCACAAACTTTTCCGGTGCCAGCGAGGAAGCATAGCTGAAGCTGGCGCTTTGCGAGGAGGAGGCCAAAGAAGAGGCGCCCTGCGCGCTTAGTGTGGGCAAAAAGCCCACAAAAAACACCACCAGCACCGCCACCCCAACCAGGGCCGTGGCGGCAATGGCAATGTCTACCTTGCGCGGGCGAAACGGTTTTTTGCCCGCTTTTTTTGCCGCGGCGCCGGGCCGGGCAGTATATACGGTTTTTGTGCTTTTGCCGCCGGGTGTGCCGGGCGGTGTGCCCGCTGCGCCCTGTGCCGGGGCGGCGGCGGGGCTTTGCGCCGGGGTGCCGGCGCCTTGGCCGGCGCGGGCGCGGTGGGGCTTTGGCGCGCTGTGTTTTTGCGGGTCCTCGTGGGGCATGGGGGCATCCCTCCAATGGTTTCGATTATACCCATTCGCATAAAAAAATGCAACGCGGCCGCACCGCGCAAAGGCGGGCGCCCTTACATGAATCTTTCACAAAGAAAATTCTTGTATGGTTTGACTAAAAGTTCAATATCATGTATTATAAATACTAGCAAGATTATATGGATAATCACCTTTTCCCACCCGGCCGGTGGCCTGGGCTTACTCGCTTTCTCCCCAAAAAAGGAAATATGCACAGCGCACGGCCCTGTGTGTATAAATAAAAATTTGGAGGTACAAAAAATGGATGGCTCCTACAATGTAACGGTTGACACCCCGATGGGCGCCCAAGAAGGCGTTTTCACCATCAAGACGGACGGCAACACTTTCAGCGGCGACTTTACCTTTATGGGCAACCCGTCTGAACTTTCCGGCGGCACCATCGACGGAAACAACTTCAGCATCAAATGTGTCATCAACTCCCCGGTGGGCGCCATCGACGCCACCATCGCCGGCACTATAGACGGCGACACCCTGAAAGCCAATGCCAGCACGGGCCTGGGCGAAATGCCCATCAACGGCAAAAAGGCATAAAACAAAGCCCGCAAGGGTTTGCAAAGCCCGCCGGTGCCCGGCGGGCTTTTTGTTGCACAGGGGACAAAACAGGTAAAATATGCTACAATGGCCCCAGGAAAAAGCGGCAAAAGGAAGGGCGGCATGCGGCACGAGCCATTGAGTTTTGAAGAGGCGGCCGAGGCGCTGGACGAAGTGGCCGCGGCCCTGCCCGAAAGCGTGTTTGCACACCTGAACGGCGGGGTGGTGCTGTTGCCCGATGCCGTGCCAAGCCCCCACGGCCAGGGCCTGCAGACCTTGGGCGCCTACCATTACGACCCACGGGGCTTAGGGCGGTATATCACCATACACTACGGCAGCTTTGTGGCGGCCTATGGCCACTGCCCGCCGGCGCAGCAGCGCGCCGCGCTAAAAGAGGTGCTGCACCACGAGCTTACCCACCATGTGGAGTCTTTGGCGGGGATACGGGATTTGGACTATAAAGACCAGCTGTTTTTAGAGCAGTATAAAAAGCCCGAAAAATCCCCCAAAAAACACAATAAAAAGAAAGAAAACCCAGGGGAATAGCCGCCCGTGGGTTTTTTTTATGTTTGGCGTGAAAGCGCGCCAAGGGATGCGCATGCCTTTTTTGTGCAGAGTGTGCGGTGAGTGAATGGACGCACGGCTTTGGTGCGCGGCACTATCCCCCGCCGTTTTTTAGGGCGCACGCTGTGGGCGCCCGGCTGCCCCTTATGGCAACAAAATGCCTGCCCCAGACGCTCTATACCCTATACATAGGTGATCTCCACCGAGCCGAACTGGATGTTGCCGTACAGTTCCAGAACGGGAGCATCGGGCGCGGGGGCGGCATAGCGGGTGTCGTTTTGTATGCCGGCGGCGGTGGTGGACAAATTGTCCACCACCTGCCAGTGCCGGGGAATGTACAGGTGAAAGGCGCCGAAGCTGCAGTCCAGAAAAACGCGGGCGCCGCCGGGGGCCAGGGTGGCTTGGTCAAAATAGATGTCCATGGCGCCAAAGCCCAGGTAAAACTGCCCGCCCTCCAGCGCTGCGGCGTGCAGGTACCGGCTGGCGGCGCCAAAATTCACCTTGCCGGTAGGGTAGTTGTCGCCATCTGCCTGGCTGTTTGCCTGGGTTTGCCAGCCGCCGTGGCTGGGCGGGCCGCTGTGGCCGGCGCCCCACTCGCCGTTGGCGGTTTGGTCATAGGGGGGCTGGTGATAAGGGGGGATAGGGTCTGGCCGGCGGCGAAACAGCATGCTAAGGCCCTTGCCCACCAGCAAGGCGGCCACAATAAGCAGCCAGGGGCGTATGTAGAACAGGTGCAGCGGGCGCTGCAACACGATGTACAAAAACGCCAGGGACATGGCCGCGCCAAACCAGCTGCGCCGCACCAGGCTGTTTATAAGAATGGCGGCCAACACCACCCCCAGAATGATGACCCACATGTTGAGGTGGGCAAAGTGGGTAAACTGGGCAACAATAACCAGCGCCCCCGCCAAAACCAGCAAAATGCCCCAGAACCAGTTTTGTCCTTTTCGCATAACGGTGTACCTTTTGCCGCAAAAGGCGGCAGTCCTTTCTGGCGTATGTTTTCAAATGGCCGCTTGTCGGGGAGGGCCCCGGGGTTGGGTATGTCTTCAAACTTCCTTCGGAAAGACAGATTGGGCAGAAATGGATGCGAAACGAAGTTTGAAGACACGCCCTAGAGGGCGCCGACGTCCAATATGCGCTGGCGCAAAGCGGCGTAGTAGCGGCGCGAGGCATACACCTGCTTGTGGGTGCCGGCAAAACTGATGCGGCTGGCAGAGGTGATGTCCCGCTGGATGGAGTAGATTTTGGCGGTGTTCACAATGGTGGATTTGGAGGAGCGGAAAAACACAAAGGGCAAAAAACCCTCCAGCTCATACAGGCGGTGTTTTGTGCGGTAGGCGTCGGTGGCGGTGTGGGCCCACACCGCTTCGCCCTCGGTCTCGAAGAACAAAATCTCTGCAAGGGGAAGGAAGAACTCCTGCTCCTCTTTGTAAAACACCAGCTTTGGGGGGCTGGCGGCTTGCTCCAGCGCATACTGCTGCACCCGGCGGGCGGGGCCGTCGGCGCTTTTGCTGCGTATGGTCACTTCGTCTTCCTCCAGGGTGGGGTCCACCTCGAAGCGGATCTTCACCTGTGTTCCCCCTCCCCGCGGCCGGCAAATTGTGCGCACAACGCTCTAGCCACAGTATAGCAGGCTTTCCCTACAGAAAAAAGACGCAGCGGCCAAGCGGTACGTTTTGCCCCGCAAGCGGCACGGCAGGGGTGCCAAGCGGCCGCAAAAAATGCGAAACGACAATTGTTTACAGTTTCTTTCTTGTTTCCCTGCGTGGGGGGTGGTATGATAATACAACATACCAAAAGAAACCCCGCGCCGAAGCAGAAAGGAGCCAAGCTATGGCCGACAAGGAAAAGAAAGACAAAATGGTGGATTTTCCCGAGTATGACCCCGACCGCCGGGTGCCCTTCCCCCCGCCGGCAGACGCGAAAAGCCCCTTTGGCACGCCAAATACCCGCAAAGAGGCCGAGGCCCCCAAGGGCCCGCCCTACCACCAGACCTATGACCCCGACCCCGTGACGCCGGACCCCAGCCAAACCACCCCGGGCGCGGTGGATATCCGAGACCCGAACGCCCGCCTGCCCGAGGATGCGGATCTTTCAAAATACAGCCCGGACGTGGAACTGAAGAAATGATGTTTGCCGGAAAAGCCCCGTGCGGTGCGGCAAACGGGTGGTTACAAGTTTTGTAACTTGACCCGCCTTTTGTCCCCGTGCTATACTGGCAAACGAACCAAAGCGCCGCGCACCCCGCCCGGCGGTTTATACAGAAAGAAAGGAGCGATGATACATGAGCAGCCGTAATGTACGCCTGAATGCGTTTGACGCCCGTAAGAATGTTGACAACAGAAACAACCCATCGCTCCGGCAGAGTGTGCGGCAGTAGCCTTGCCTTGTTTGCACCCATGCCCGGAGCGCTATACCCCGCGCCCCGGGCATTTTTGCGCCCATTTGCCGCCCAATATCCCCCGCTTGGGGGTGAAAGAACACCACTGGGCGGCCGCGCCGCCCCGTTGTAAGGGCGGCCTGCTATACTGGCCCCAAACCAGGATGGTTTGGGCGCAAAAGCAGCCACGGGGCCAACAAACAAGGAGATTGCCATGACGATGCAATGGACAGAAGAGACCCTTTTGGACGAGACCCTGCGGCTTTTGCAGGGGAAAGGCCCGCCGCAGGCCTATGCCTTTTTGCGGCAGAACGAAGGCCGTGTGCACGCAGAGAACCGCGGCCAGATCTACAACTTTTCCTACTGCCTGGCGGCGCTGTGCGGCCAGGTGGACGAAGCCCTTGCCATACTGGCAAAAGCCACCCGCGAGGGCTACTGGTGGCGGCCCGAGGTGTTTTGCGACGAAGACTTGCAAAGCCTGCAGGGCCACCCGGATTTTGAAGCCCTGCGCGAAGAGAGCTGCCGCCGCTATGCCGCCGCCCAAAGCGGCGCCCGCTGGCAGTGCAGCTGGGCCGCCCGCCGCCACCCCGGCGTGCTGTTGGCCCTGCACGGCAACCAGCAGAACGCCACCCACGCAAAAAACGCCTGGCAGGACGTGACGGGCCCCCACATGCAGCTGGAGACCCTGCAGGCGGCCTTGCCGGACAGCTATGGCCTGTACCGGTGGCAGCCGGGCGACGACAGCGAAGCCCGCATTGCCTGGCAGGTAAACAGCCTGCGCCTGGCGGGCCACCGCACGGTGGTGCTGGGGGGCTTTTCGGCGGGGTGCGGGGCCATTGCGCGCGCCCTTGCCCGGCAAGACACCCGGTGTGAAGCCGCGGTGTTTGCCGCGCCCTGGCTGCCCGGCCTGGAGGAAGTGATGGAGAACCTGGTGGAAAACCTGGTGCGCCACGGCACCCGCCTGTTGGTGGTGTGCGGCACCCAGGACGTAGACTGCCTGCCCGGCGCCACGCTGCTGGCCAGCCGTGTGCAGGACGCCGGCGGCCACTGCACGCTGGAGCTGCCCGCGGGCCTGGGCCATGCCTTTGCCCCGGGCTTTGCGGGAAAGGTGGGCGCATTTTTGCACGGGGCACCGGCCGCGGCGTAAGGCGGGTAACCCCTGCCGCGGCCGGCAGGCCCGGTGCAGGGCGCCCTTGCCCCGCTGTGCGGGATGTGGTATACTGTGGCACAGCATTTCCCCGGCGCGGCGCGGCTGCAGCACCGTGCTAAAAAAGGAGAAAAAATGGTGCAGAAATTCCACAAAAAGCACATGTTTCGCGCGGTGACGATGGTTTTGACACTGGCCCTGTGTGCCCTGCTGTTGGCCGCCTGTGGTGGCGATGGAGGGGCGTCTTCCACGCCTTCGTCCACGCCTGGTGCAGGCCAGCCTTCCAGCGGTGCGTCGGGCAGCGAGGCAGAAAAGGAGAGGTATGTTATGGTAGAGATCACCATGGAGAACGGCGGCGTTATCAAGCTGGAGTTGGACAAAGAGGCGGCCCCCATCACGGTGGACAACTTTGTAAGCCTGGTGGAGGATGAATTCTACGACGGGCTTACCTTCCACCGTATTATGGACGGCTTTATGATACAGGGCGGAGACCCGGACGGCACCGGCGGCGGCGGGCCCGGCCACAGCATCAAGGGCGAGTTTGCCTCGAACGGCTGGGACAACCCCATCAGCCATGTGCGGGGGGTCATCAGCATGGCCCGCACGCCGGACCCTGACTCTGCCGGAAGCCAGTTCTTCATCACCAACGGCAACGCCACCGGGCTGGACGGCGAGTATGCCGCCTTTGGCCGCGTGGTAGAGGGCATGGACGTGGTGGACGAAATTGCCCAGATGCCCGCCACCACCGACGCCCGCGGCGAAAAAAGCGTGCCGCTGGAGCCCATTGTTATCAAGACCATCCGCGTGGTGGACTGAGTGTGCCCAAAGAGGAAGCCATGAACCGGTTTAAAAAATTGTTCCACTTTTTTTGGGACCGCAGCCTGGGGGTTTTCCTCATCATCGGCGGCATCAACACGGTGCTTTCCAACCTTACCAGCTATGCGCTGGTGCAGTGGGCCGGGTGGGGGCTGTTTGCGGCCACCATCACCGCCTATGCGGTGTTCAGCGTGCCCAGCTTTTACTTCAACCGGCGGTTCAGCTTCCAAAGCAAAGCGCCGCTGGGGCCCAGCATTTTGCGTTTTACCACCCTGGTTACCGTGTGCTTTTTCCTCAGCTACGGGCTGAACAACCTGGTGGTGCCCCGCCTGCGGGCGGCATGGTTCCCCGGCATGAACGAGAGTTTATACACCATTTTGCGGCTGGTGGGCATACAGGCGGTGTTTACCATTTTGAACTATGTGGGCCAGCGCCTGTGGGCCTTTAAGCCCGCGGTGGGCACAGAGGAAGAGGCGCCGAAGGGCGCGTAAGATGGATAAGATAAAAAAGCAGCGGCCGTTTGGGCCGCTGCTTTTTTATTTGTGTATAGCGCCCCGGGGCAAGTGTCGGCGTAAAACGCCCTCCATCCGCCGCGGCCAATCATGCGTCGCCTGCGGCTCGCATTCTTGGGCGTCGGACGCCAGATGTTTGCTGCGCAAGCCATCTGTCGGCGCACAGCGCCCTCCATCCGCCGTAAGCCGCCCTACTCGTCTATCGCGTCCAGGTCGTCCGGGTCTCCCTGGCGGAAGGGCATTTTGGGGGGCCTGCCGTTGCGCGGCGGCCCGCTGAAAGAGCGCATGGTAATGGAATTGCGTCTGTCCGGGTTGTTGCCTATAGGGGGCTGGGTGCCGGTGGGCTGCGCCGCAGAGGCCGGCGTATTTTCGAGGGATTTTTCTTCGATTTTTTGCGGGGCATTTCCCGCTGATGTTTTTGCCGATATATCATTTGAAACCGGAGGTTCTGGAGGTGCCTCGGGCAGCAGGGCGTCGGGGAAGCGCTCGCCCTGGAAGTCCTCCGGCCTCAGGCGGGCGGGCGGCTTTTCCGGCTTGGGCGCGGGGCGGCGGCTGGGCGCCACGGGCGTGGCAGGTTCCACCGGGCCGGGCCGGGTGGGGGCGGCGTCTTCCCTTTGCAGCGGGGCCGCCTGGCCGGCCGTTGGCGGCAGGGCGGCTTCGGGTGTGCTTTCCCCTGGCGGCGGGCCGGGCGGGGTTTCGTCGTCGGGGGCATTCAGTTCGGGCACATAGCCCTCGCCAAACAGCTCCTCGGTCTCCAAATCATCTTTGGGGGCGGGGCCGGCCTTTCGCAGGGCCACGATGAACCGGATGGCCAAAATGACGGCCAGGGCCAGCAGCACCACCAGCAGGATGGAGCCGAGGCCCCGGTTTTCGAAAATGGAACCCCCGCCCGGCGCAGGGGGAAGTGCGCCGCCGCTATCTGGTGTGGTGGCGCTGGTGCCGCCGCCCACGGGTGCAGAGGAAGAGGTGCCCGAAGGCAGGGAGGTGGTGGACGAAGTGCCGCCGGACGACGCACTGCCGGATGAGGAGGCGGAGGAGGAATCGTCCGGCACGGAAACAGAGGAATCTGGCGGCGGGGTGCTTTGCGAGGTGTCGGGCGGCGGGGCGGTGTCCTCGGTGAACAGGGCGTCCACCTCGGCGGCGTCCCGGCCCTGCACGCGGTACAAAGCGGTGAAGTAGGCGTGCAAATCGCTGTTCTGCTGGGTGGTAAACTCGGCCTTTTCTTCAGTGGTGCAGGCCAAATACAGGTCCAAAAGGCGCTGCACACTGCTCTCGTTGTGCGCAATGTCCGGCTGCCAGGCGGGGTTGATGTCTGCCCGCTGCAGGGTGCCCAGCAGGGCCAGCACGTCCTCCACCGCGGCGCTGGCGGCCAGCGCCGGCAGCGCAAGAGAGCACACAAGAAGCAGGGCCGCCAAAAGCGCCCCCAGTTTTCGCAAAGCCGCGTTTTTCCTCATGCCAATGCTGCCTTTCTAAATAAAAGTACGCTGCGTGGGGCGGGCAAAGGGAGTTCCCCCGTTGCCGGCAGAACATCTTTTGCGCCACACGCGGTGTGGTTTTGTGTTTCCGGCCGGCGGGGAATGCGCCCAAATGGCCCTCACGGCCGCGTAATCCGCCAATAAAGCGCCGGGCATTCCCCCCCGCTATCCCGTTGGCCGTGCCCTATTGCGCCATCGCGTGTAAAAGGCCGTCCAAAAGCAGGGTCTCGCAAAGCTCTACCCGATTGCGGCAGTGGGGCACCACAATGCCGGCGGCGCCCCCGGTGGCGATGACTGTGGCAAGCCCGCCGCCCATCTCGGCGGCAAAGCGGTCTATCATGCCGTCCAGCATGGCGGCGTTGCCCAGCACCACCCCGCTTTTGATGCTGTTGGCCGTGTTGCGGCCAATGGCGGCGGGCGGGGCCGCCAAGGGGATGCCCTGCAGCTGGCTGGCGTTGCTGATGAGGGCCTCCAGCGAGACGAACAGCCCCGGCGAGATGGCCACCCCCAGCAGGCGGCCGTCTTCGTCCAGGGCGGTTATTTTGGTGGCGGTGCCCATGTCTATAATAACGGCGGGCAGCGGGCGGGTGTGGCGCACCGCCACGGCAGAGGCCAAAATATCGGTGCCAAGCTCTGCGGGGTTGTCAATCACCACCTGCACGTCCTTTGCGTCTGCCAGGGAAAAAACGTGGGGCACCGCCTTGGTTAAAAAGCCCAGGGCGCGCACCATCACTTGGGTAACGGCCGGCACCACGCTGGCCAGCACCACTTGCTCTATAGGCACGGCCAGCACGCCGTGCAAATCCAAAATGGCCCGCAGCTTTACGGCGTACTCCTCGGCTTCCATCTGGCGGTCGCTGGTAAGGCGGGCAAGAAAACGCAGGCGCTTTTTTTCGTAGCCGCCCAAAACGATGTTGCTGTTCCCGATATCAATGGCCAAAACCATGGTAGCACCCCTTCGTGGTGGTGGCCGCCGCGGCAGCGCATACAGAAACAAGGCCGCCGCCGGCCCTTATGTACCCATTATAGTGGGTGAGGCCGGCGAGCGCAAGAGGGCCGGGCTGCCACACAGGCAGCCCGGCCCGGGCACAGAAGCAAAGCGATGTATCGCGGTGTTGAGGGCGTGGCGCAAAACCGGGAAGTGCGCGGCTAGCCCACCACCGGCGGCGGCATGTAGGGGGCTTCGAACCAGAAAGTGGAGCCCTTGCCCTTTTCGGTGATGACGCCGTAATCGATGTTTTGTAAGGTGAAGATGGTTTTGGTGATGGACAGCCCCAGCCCGGTGCCGGGCTTGCCGGTGTCGGCCCGGCTGCGGTAGTATTTGTCAAAGATATGGGGCAGGTCCGCCTCGTCTATCCCAAGGCCGTGGTCGGTCACCTCGCACCGCACGGTGCCGTACCCGGTTCTGCACACCTTCAGGCCGATGAAACCGTCCTCGCCCACATGGCTGATGGCGTTGCCCAACAGGTTGTGCAGTGCGCGCTCCAGCAGATTTGGGTCGGCATGCAGCGTGCAGCCTTCCTCGCCGGAGAAGAAGAAGGTGTTGCCCATTTGGCGGCAAATCTCCTCATAGCGGTAGGCAAGCTCGTCACAAAGGTCGTTCAAATCAAAATCCACGGCCTCGGGGCGCTCGGTGCCGCTGGAGATGCGGCTCAACTCCATCACGCTGCCCACAAGGGCGCTCAGGCGGTCGCTCTCGTCCACAATAACGTTCAGCTGCTCGGTGCGTTTTTCAGGGTTGTCTCCGGTCAAGTCGCGCACGGTCTCGGCATAGCCTTTTATCAGGGTAAGCGGGGTGCGTAAGTCGTGGCTCACGTTGGCCAGAATATCCCGCTGCAGCTGGGCGCTGCGGCCCACTTCGTAGGCCATCTGGTTGAAGTCGTGCGCAAGCTCGCCAATCTCATCGTCGGCCTCGATGTCCACCCGTACGTCGTAGTTGCCTTTGGCCATCTCGCGCGCTGCGTCGGACAAGCGGGACAGCGGCCGCGTGAACCAGCGGCTGAATATCCACGACGCGCAGGACCCGAACAGGAAGATGAGCAGGGACAAGGGCAGCAACAGGCGCTTTAACACCGAGGCCGCCTGGCCCACGCGCTCCATATTAAAGGTGACGATGACGGACACGGTGCCGTCGGCGGCGATGCGCCCGGCGGTGATGACGCCGTTCTCGGTATCCTCGCGGAAAATCTCTCCCTGCTCAAAGGTGGCCTGGCGCAACAGGCCGGCAAACTCGCCGTTCAGCTCCGGCGTTACATAAAAGATGCCGTCGGCGGACAGCCCCAGCTCGTGCGAGGGGTGCAAAAGGCACCGGGGAGAGAGATGGTCTACCCCGAAGGCATAGCGGCCGTTCTGGTCGGCTATCTCAAGGCAGCGGCCGTTCAGGTTCAGGGCGCCGCTTTCCAGCGCGTCGCTTACCTGCTGGATGGCCGTATCGGATAGGCGGGGCTTCGTCTGGCCGGTGGCGGCGTCGCGCGTGTACACCAGCACCGGGCGGCCCTCGGCGGCCTCGGCGTCTAAAATATTGACCACCGTGTCCAGCACGGCGGCCAGCTCGCTCCGCAGGGAATTTTGGTAGGCAGGCTGCAGCATGGTGGCACTGAAAAACCAGAACAGGCCCACCACAATAAGCAAAATAACCACCACGAACAAAAGCAGCTTGCGGCGGATGTTTCCGCTGATCCACCCCGTAATGCCGGTGTGCCGGGGGGTGAAGGTATCCATTTGTTGCATCAGGCTTTCCTGCCCTCCGGGTCAAATTTATAGCCGATGCCCCACACGGTCTCGATATACCCACGGTAGGGCCCCAGGTGGCTGCGCAGCATTTTGATGTGGGTGTCCACCGTGCGGTCCTCGCCAATATAGTCGTAGTTCCACACCTTTTGCAGAATTTTTTCCCGCGTAAGGGCGATGCCTTTGTTGGTGGCCAAAAACACCAGCAGGTCAAACTCCTTGGGGGTAAGGTCCACCAGTTCTCCGTCTATTTTCACAGTGTGGGAGGCGGTGTCTATGGCAAGGCCGCCAAACACAAAGCTTTCGCCCTCGTTTTTCTCTTTGGGCAGGGTGCGGGCCAACACGGCCTTCACGCGGGCCACCAGTTCCCGCGGGGAAAAGGGCTTCACCACATAGTCGTCGGCGCCGCCTTCCAGCCCGGCCACACGGTCGTACTCCTCGCCCCGGGCCGTAAGCATGATGACCGGCACCTCTATTTTGCGCGCACGCATCTCGCGCAGGGTGCTCATGCCGTCTACAAAAGGCATCATTATGTCTAAAATAGCAAGGTCTATGCCGCCTTTGCCCAGCGCCACCAACGCGGCGCTGCCGTCGCCGGCTTCCTCACACTCATATCCCGCATGCTCCAGGTGCTGGCGAATCAGCTCCCGTATGCGCGGCTCGTCGTCAACAATCAGTATTTTCACCATGATGGCACACTCCCTGTACTAGTAGTTTTAATAGTAGTGTCTGGTTATGTTGGTATTGTGATAAAATAGCGGTGCTTGCGCGATTTTGTGAACATGGGGCGCCAGGGCGCGGCGCGGGGCGGCCCGCGGCTTGAAACAGGCGCCAAAAGACGCTACAATAAAGGGGTAAAGGCGCTGTGCGCCAAGGGTGGGGCGCGTGCTTTGGCGGTGCGCCTGCCCCCACAACAAGAGAGGAAGGGCCGCCATGCTGCCTGTGTTGATGGCCCTGTGCGCGCTGGGCATAGTGCTTTTGTGGATGCTGATGCCCGGGGAGAGCAATGCCGAGATGCGCGCGCCCTTTTGGGGCGTGAATTTTGCCCACCGCGGGCTGCACAGCGCCGACGGCGCCGTACCTGAAAACAGCCTGGCGGCCTTTACCGCCGCGATGGACGAGGGCTACGGCATAGAGCTGGATGTGCGCCTTACGCGCGACGGCGAGGTGGTGGTGTTCCACGACGAAACGCTTTTGCGCGCCTGTGGCCGGGCCGAAAAGCTGGAGGACTGCACCTTTGAGCAGTTGCAGGCGCTGCGATTGTTCGAGACCGACCAGCGCATCCCCCTGCTTAGCGAGGTGGTGCAGCTGGTGGACGCGACGGTGCCCCTGCTGATAGAGCTGAAGGGCGGCGCACGGCGCAAACAGCTGTGCCAGGCCACCTGGCGCGTGCTGCGCCGGTACGACGGGGACATCTGTGTACAAAGCTTTGACCCACGCATTGTGCGGTGGTTTTCCCGGCATGTGCCGGGGCTTTTGCGGGGGCAGCTTACGGCGCCGCCCGCGGCTTTGGGCGGCGGCATTGCCGCGGTGCTGGTGGGCTGGGGCCTTACCAACGCATGGGGCCGGCCGCATTTCATTGCCAGCCAAAAAGGGAAGGTGCCCCTGCTTATGCGGTTTGCCCGCCGCTTTGCCATGCGCATGGTGTGGACGGTGGGCCCCGAGGACGACGCCGATGCGCTGGAGGAGGCCAACGACGCCGTGATTTTTGAGTTTTACGACCCGTTGCTAAAATATGCGGGCCCCTTGGCAGAGCCGGAGTTCGACCCGGCCGAGCAGCCGCCCCGCCTGTGAGGCGCAGGCCGCAAAACGCCGAAAAAAATGTGCCAATAATAAAATACCAAAAAACCGGAAAAAATACCACAAAAAAAGGAAACCCACCCCTATGGATGACCGTGTAAGCAACTTTTTCAAAGCAAAAGGCCTGCCTTTGCAGGCTCTGTTCACCGGCGAGGATACCTCCACCGTGCAAAAAGCCGCCGAGGTGTTGGGCGTGCAGGACGGGCAGATAGCCAAAAGCCTGGCGTTGCGCCTGCCCACAGCGCTGGCCCCTGCCGGGGTGGGGGTGCTGGTGGTGATGGGCACCGCCCGGCTGGACAACCCAAAATACAAGGCGGCCTTTCACACCAAGGCCAAGATGCTGAGCGCCGAAGAGACCCTGGCCGAGACCGGCTTTCCCGTGGGTGGGGTGTGCCCCTTTGCCCTGCCCGAGGGCGTGGCGGTGTTTTTGGATGAAAGTCTGAAGCAGTACGACGAGGTATACCCCGCCGCCGGCACGCGAGACTCTGCCGTGAAGGTGGAAGTGGCGCGCCTGGCAGAATATACCGGCGGGCAGTGGGTGGACGTATGCAAGGAAGCCGGGGCACAGGTGGGGTAAAGTTGCCGCGCGCCTTGCTTTTCACAGGGCCGCCGTACGCCTTTTGTGCAAGGCACACCGGCCGGCAGATGCTTTGTGCCGTATGCAGAGGCATCTTTTGGCGGAAAGAACCCGGCCTTTTGTGCCGCTTTACGCGCAGGCTGTGCCGCCCGGCCCGGAAAATGGGAAGAGGTCCCCCCCCCACCGGCAGGCCCGGGGCATGCCGGCAAGCCCCAAAAGACCCACCCCGCCCCAAAACCGTACGCAACGCAACATGCACCGGCTTTGCCCGCGCCGCGGGGAAAGGAGGGCACCCATGCACATCCACCACATCTCCCTTTGCACCACACAGATGGACCGGATGGTCACCTTTTACAAAACATATTTTGGCGCGGTAGAGCACGCGGTGTACCACAACCCCAAAACCGGCCTGCGCACCTGCAGCCTGCAGTTTGACAAAGGGGCCATTTTGGAAGTGACGACGCGCCCGGGCTTTACCCAGCGCCCGGCAGACCACAGCACAGGCTATGCCCACATTGCGCTGAGCGTGGGGGACGCCGATGGCGTGGATTTTCTTACCCGCCGCCTTGCGGACGACGGATACATTGTGGTTAGCCAGCCCCGCGTTACCGGCGACGGCTACTACGAGAGCACCGTGCAGGACCCTGACGGCAACTGGATAGAGATCACCGGCGGGCGCCGCCTGCCGCCCGGCGAACGCGGCGCAGAACCGGCCCAAGAAAGCGGCTGACGAGAGGAGGAGGGTATGGACAACCAGGACCGGTTCGGCTTTCCCCAGGATGTGGCCGAGATGATAGGCAACGTGGGGGCAGAAGAGGCCACAGAGGCGCTGAGCCCCGAAGAAGAGGCCCAAAGGGAACGCCAGCGCGCCGCCCAGCAGCAGCGCGAGGTGAACCGCCGCTGCGAGGAGGACTACCTTGCGGTGGTGACGAGTGTCTCCGCCCTGTTTGACGAGCTGCGCCAAAGCCACAAAACCACCGAGGAAAAAGTGGAGGCCATTTTGCAGCGCATCCGCGCCATGTACGAGGCCTACCCCCCCGCCGTGCTGCTGGAAAAAATGCAGCTGGTGCGCTACGACGAACGCTATTACCAGTATCATGCGGTGAACGTGGCCCTGCTTTCGGCCCTGGTGGGCGGCATGATGGGGCTGTACACGCCCGACATTGAGCGCCTGATACAGATAGGGCTGGTGATGGACTTTGGCATGCTGCGCCTGCCCATGCAGATTATAGACCGCAGCAGCGCTTTGAACGACGGGCAGCGCGTGCGCGTGCGCCAGCACCAAATTGCCACGGTGCGCATTTTGGAGGCCTCGGGCATAGAGGACAGCAAGGTGGTGCAGGCGGTGATAAACCACCACGAGCGGTACAACGGCAGGGGGTACCCCCGCGGGATTGCCGGCGAGGAGATACCCCTGCTTGCGCGGGTGGTGGCGTTTGCAGATTCTTTTGACGCCGCCATGGCCCGTAAGGAGTACCAAAAGGCCAAAACGCTGTTCCAGGTGATGTGGGAGTTTTCTTTGAACCCGGACGGCATGTTTGACCCCGGCATTGCCCAGCTGGCCACAAACGGCATTGCCCAAATGCTGGTGGGCAGCTTTGTGGTGCTTAGCGACCGCTCCATAGGCAAGATACTGGAGTTTGAGCCGGACAATTTGGCCTTCCCGGTGGTGAACGTGGTAGGCAGGGTGATAAAAACCAGCCCCCAGCTATATGCGGTTAGCCTCAGCAGTTATATGCCGCTAACCTAAGCAGCGGTGGCGCGGTGGCGTTTTGCGTACTGCGTTTTGGCTGTGGCGCCCGCCTGGAAAATACAAAAATAATACACGGAAAACCCATAGAATGCAGAAAAGCGGCTTTCAAAAGCCGCTTTTCTTGTATTGGCAGGGTTTGCCGCCGGGTGGTTTGGCGTGCCGCCCTGCAGGGCGGGGGCCGGCGGTGGGCGCCGCGGTTTGTGCCGCGGGGCACTGGGTTAGCCGGATGGAACTGGGGCGGCCCGGGCCGCTTTATGCAAGCTCCATAACAGAGACGGGGTTGCCGCAGGCCTTTACGGCACGCACCAAATCGTCGAAGGAAAGAAAGACGGTGGCGGCATTGTCGCACGGGTGCACGCCCACGGTGCCAAGCGCGGCAAGGCCGGCGTCCAGCACCACCTGCACGGCGTTGTCCTGGTTAAAATAGGCGGCCAGGGGGCTTACCTGCCCCGGTGTTAGCTGCAAATGGCGCAGCAGGCGTTCCTCGGACGCAAAGCTGAGGCGCCAGCCCAGCTTTTCCCCCAGCGTGTCCAGGTCCACCGGTAAATCGCCCCGGGCGGTAACCAAAAAGTGGTGCTTGCCTTTTTTGCTGTCGCGCAAAAACAGGTTTTTACACACATGGCCGTGGGCGGTTACGCCAAAGGCGGCAATGTCCTGCATGTTGTAGGCAGGGGGGTGCTGCACCAGGGTGTAGGGAATGTTTTGGGCCTGTAAAAAGGCCAAAATAATCTCTTGCCGGGGCATAGGGGCGGCTCCTTCAGGTTGGTTTTTGGGGCGGGGCGTCTAGTCGCGGGGCTGGTATTCTTGCTCGCAATAGCGGCAGCGGTACACCTTGCTGCCGGGTTTGCGCAAAAAAATCTGGGGCAGGTCCCGCTCGGTAGAGGTGATGCAACGCGGGTTTTTGCACTGCACTACGTTCACCACCTGGTTTGGCGGGGCAATGCGGCGTTTTTCCACAATGCGGCTGTCCTCAATGATATTGACGGTGATGTTGGGGTCGATAAACCCCAGCACATCCAGGTTCACATCAATCTCGTCCTCTATCTTTATGATGTCCTTTTTGCCTATTTTGCCGCTGCGCGCGTTGCGGATGACCGCCACCGGGCACGTCATCTTCTCCAAATCCAGCAGGCGCACAATGTCCATGCCTTTGCCGGCGGCAATATGGTCAATCACAACACCGCGTTCAATGCTGTCTACGTTCATATTTCCCTCCTGTAAATGCGGGCGGGCCCGCAACATGTCTCTGCCGCGGCGCAGGCGGCCGCTACGCCGGCTGCCCCAGCACCGGGCAAAGCCCCAGCAGGGCCAGTATCAGCGCCATGCGGGCGTACTTGCCGTACCACATTTGCTTAAAATAGGCGGCACGGGCGTCGGCGTCCACCTCGGCGGCAATCTCGTTCACCCGGGGTAGCGGGTGCAGCACCATCATGTCCTCTTTGGCAAGGCGCATTTTCTCGGCGTCTAAAATATAGCTGTCGCGCAGGCGCACATAGTCCTGCTCGTTGAAAAACCGCTCTTTCTGCACCCGCGTCATGTACAAAACATCCAGCGAGGGCATCACGGCGTCCAGATGCTCTACCTCTTCAAAGGGGATGGCGCGCTCGCGCAGTTCGTCCAGCAAATAGGCGGGCAGGCGCAGCTCTTTGGGCGAGATTAACACAAAGCGCACGCCGTCGCGTTCCATCAGCGCCTTCACCAGGCTGTGCACCGTGCGGCCAAACATGAGGTCTCCACACAGGCCGATGGTGAAGCCGTCCAGGCTGTGGTGCGCGCGCAGGCTGCGGATGGTGAGAAGGTCTGTAAGGGTTTGGGTGGGGTGCAAATGGCCGCCGTCGCCCGCATTGATGACAGGGATGGCGGCGTAGCGGGCCGCCACGGCGGCGGCGCCTTCTTTGGGGTGGCGTATGGCAATGATGTCGGCGAAGTTTTCCACCGTGCGCACGGTGTCTGCCACGCTTTCGCCCTTGGTGGCGGAGGAGGAATCGGCCGAAGAAAAACCGAGGACGCCGCCCCCCAGCTCCAGCATGGCTGCCTCAAAGCTTAAACGGGTACGGGTACTCGGTTCATAAAACAAGGTGGCTATTTTTTTGCCGCGGCATTTGGCGGAATATTCGTCCGGGGCGGCAATGATCTCATCGGCCAGGTCCAAAATGCGGTCGGTTTCGGCGCGGGAGAGATCGCCCGGAGAAATCAGGTGGCGCAATGCTTCCAAAGTAAACCTCCTTCATCCCGTGTGGTTTCATCTTTCCTATTATGCCCCAAGAAAAGCCGAAAAGCAAGAAGAAAGCCCCGCGGCGCGCAAGATGGCCGGCGCGCGCATATTACATATGTGCGCTTTGGCGCGGGTTCCTGGCGGGGATGGACGGCACGCGCTTTCTGTGGGGTGGCGTTCTTGCCTTTTTGGGGCAAAGCGCCTATGCTGAAAGAAACCTTCGGCACAGCGCCGGGATAAAACGGAGGGCAAAACATGCGGGTACTTACGGCGGCCCAAATGAAAGCGGCCGAGGACGCCGCCGTGGCGGCGGGCGGCAGCTACGAGGGCCTGATGGAGAACGCGGGTGCCGCGGCGGCGGTGCAAACTATGGAACTGGCGGCGCAAAAGGGCCTTGCCAAAAGCGTGCTGCTGCTGTGCGGCAAGGGCAACAACGCCGGGGACGCCTTTGTAATGGGGCGCCTGTTGGCCGCGCAGGGCTGGCAGGTGGCGTATATGCTGCTGTGCGGGCAGGGCTTTTCCCCCCTGGCCGCGCTGAATTTTGGCCGCCTGCCCAAGGGGGCGGTGCCGCTTGCCCCCACGGCCGTGCCCCAAAGCGCCGTGGTGGTAGTAGACGGCGTGTTTGGCACGGGCTTTCACGGGCAGTTGCCCGCCGCCGTGCAGGCCGCGTTTGCGCAGGTGAATGGGGCCGCGCACCTGCGCCTTGCGCTGGATGTGCCCAGCGGGCTTTGGTGCGACACAGGCGAGGTGGCAAAAAACACCTTCTGCGGCCACTACACCTTTGCCTTTGGGGCGTGCAAGCCGGGGCTGCTGTTGCAGCCGGGCGCGGCCTGCGCCGGCCAGGTACGGGTGCTGGACATCGGGCTGTAGGGCGGGTGGCGCCTTCCCCGCCCTGCGCGCCGCCCACACAAACAAAGAAAAAAGAGGGAAGCGGCAGCGCCGCCTCTCTCTTTTTTGTAAACGGCCTTTGCCGTCCTTTCAGCTTTGCCAGCGCTTCAGGTGGGGGAAAACCTCCTCCATCATGGCCTTGGCGTCGGCCTCGGGCATGCCGCCCTCCACCATGTGGGGCAGGCATTCGTCCATCATCTCCTGCATGGTAACCTCGGTGGTAAAGGCGCCGTTTTGGTAGCAGTAGGTGCAGTAGTCCTCGTTTTTGGTGCCGTCGGCATTGGTGCCGTGCAGGGCTTCTTCGTCCAGCGGCATTGCGCAAGACTGGCAAAACACTCTCTCTTGGTTCTCCATATCGCATCTCCTTTCACTGGGCCTGCATCCAGCATAACAGGCAGAATGCGACAGGGCGTGTCATGTTCTCGCAAAAATATCAGATATTCCCCTGGGGCCCTTCTAAAAAGTCCGATTCGAAGCCAAAAAGTACATGCTTTGCGTCTTTCTGCGTTGTCGTCGCTCGCAATACACCAAGTATTCCTCTCTCCTCCGCCTTGAAATTCATCAAAGCCTGTGCATTTTGCTTTTCAAAGCAACTTTTTAGAATGGCCCGTACACATGGCGCAAGTGCTGTTTTGCAATGGCGGCAAGCCGGTGCAGCGTGGGCGGCGGTGTGGCGGGCGCATCGGCGTGCCAGCGGGGGAAATACCGGCTAAGGTGCAAGGGAATGTCTGGCGAGAGGGAGGCCAGCCACGCGGCGGCGCGCTGCATATCCTCCTCGTCGTCGGAAAGGCCGGGCACCACCAGCCACGTTACCTCCAGGTGGGTGCCGGGGTGGGCCGCCACCGCCGCAATGGTGTTCATCACCGGGGCCAGGCTGCCGCCAAGGCGGCGGTAACCCTCTTCGGTAAAGCACTTCAAATCGATGTTGAACGCGGCGATGAGGGGCAGCAGCGCCTTGCGTACCGGGGCGCAAAACCAGCCGTTTGTCACCAGTGCCGGGGCCAGGTGCTCTTTGGCGGCCAGGCGCGCGGCGTCCCGCACATACTCCCAGCCCACGGCGGGCTCGTTGTAGGTAAAGGCAATGCCGATGTTGCCCTGCCCCCTTGCGTTTAGCGCCAGCTGCACCAGGGCCTCGGGAGAGAGAATGCTTTCCTGCGCCGGCCCGCGCTGGGAGATATCGTGGTTCTGGCAAAAGGGGCAGCGCAGGTTGCAGCCATAGCTGCCCACGCTTAGGATGCGGCTGCCGGGGTGGAAGTGGTACAGGGGCTTTTTCTCAATGGGGTCCAGCGCAAGGGCGGTGGCACGCCCGTAGTTTTGGGCCACCACCTGCCCGTTTTGGGCAATGCGGGCCCGGCAAAAGCCGGTTTGCCCCTCGGCCAGGGCGCAGTGGCGGGGGCACACGGGGCAGCGGGCTGTTTGGGCGGGGTTATTCATGCCGCACCACCAAAAAACGCTGCAGCGTAAACGGGGCGTTTGGCGCAATGCCCGCCTTGCGCCGGGCAATGTCAATTTGCTCCTCCGCGGTGTCCACACCTTCCAGCGCGGGCAAAAGCAGGCCCCGCCGCCCCGCGTGCGAGACGATGACCCCGTATTTCTGCGGGTCCAGCAAAGCGGGGCTTGCGATGTCTTCGGGCGGCTGCAGCACGTCTACGCTGATTTCAAGCGTGTCCAGTTCCTCGGGCTGCAAGGGCTCAAAGCGGGGGTCCTCCACCGCGGCGGAGACGGCGTTTTGCCAAATTTCGGCGGCAGTGCTTTCGCAGGTGGGGGCAATGGTGCCGATGCACCCGCGCAGCGCGCCGCCCTTGTGCAGGGAGACGAACACCCCGGCGCGGGTGGTGGTAAGCTCGTCGGGCAGGGCATCGGGCAGGGGGGCCGGCGGCAGGGCGCTGCGGGCCCCGCCGGCCAAATACCCGGCGATAGAAGCGCGGGCCAGCCGCACAAAGGGGTCCTCTGCGGCTTTTCGCGCGGCCAGGCGCAGGGCATCTTGCTGCTGCGCCTTGGCCAAAAAACGGCGGGTGTCGTCTGGCGCGCCGGGGGCGAAGGTGGCCACGGCATAGCCCACCCCAAAGGTGCCCTCGTAGCTTAGCAGCCGGGCGTCCACGGCACGGCCGTCTAGGCAGCCGGCCATCATCACAAAGCAGCGCAGCCCGCACTCGGCCCCTTTTTGCGCTAAGCGCGGGTCTATGGCCATCAGGCGGGCAAAGTCCCCCTCGGCCAGCGCGGTGGTAATCTCTTCATCCAGCACCGGGCCCTCGGGCGCAAAGCCGTAGGGGCCGTCCTCCCGCAGCTTGTGGGAGAGATCTCCGCTGGCGATGACGGCCACGGGTGCATCCCCCGCCGCTGCGGCAATGCAGGCGCCCAGAGCGTAGTGCTGTGCCGCCCCAAGGCCGGAGATACCGATGCGCACCACCTGGTAGCCGGTGTACTCCTGCTGCAAAAACAACAGGGGAATGGTGGCGCCGTGGTCCAGCGGGGCGTTTGGGCGGCCGGTGCAGCCGGCGGGCACGCCTTTGGCCATGGCCTCGGCCTCTATGGCGGCGGCAAAGGCCTCGTTGTACGGCACATGGGTTTTGGCGCCGGGCGCGCCAAAGCGGGAAAGGTTGCCCGCAGCGCCGCTGCCGGGGGAAATTTCAAACCAGTCGCTGTAGGCGTTGGCATGGGAGGTGATGACCACCACCGTTTGGGGCTGCGCGGCGGCCACAAAGCGCATGGCGGTTTGGTAGGCGGCTTGGGTGGCGTGTATTTTGGCCTCCTCGCCCTGGCCCACCAGCGGGTGCAGAATGGGCGGGTGGGGCACGGCCACGGCGGCAACAATGGGCATGGGGGCCTCCTTTCCAAAAAGAAAGCGGCGGGTTGGCGGCGGTGCTTTGGCAGGGCGGGCTTTGCCGCCAGTATACCACAAAATGCCCCGCGCCAAAAGGCGGGCGTGTGCGGGTGGGCACACCAGGTGGCCGAGGCCCTCCCTAGGACAAAAACACGCGGAAGACACGGGACGGTGGGCCTGCCCCACGGCAGGATAGCTTTAATGGATATTTATTGAGGATTTATCAGGGTATTTTATGAGGGCCCCTCTTGCCCCAAAAACTTCGATAACATAGCATAAATATCACGATAGGCCGCCGGCGAAAAACCGGCCGCCAACTCGCAGGGCAAGGCCAGCCCACCCGCCCAAAGGCCTTGCCGTGGCGGGCAAAGGCAAAAAAGGAGGGTGGGAAAGCCCCCAAGCCTTCTGGCCTAGGGTGAGGAGCGGTGCGCCGGTGTTTCGTCCGCCTGGGCAAACAAAAACCCGGCCGGGGATACCGGCCGGGCAAAGTGCATGTTGGTAGCGGGTGGAACGCCCCATTGCCTGCGGCGGAAGGGCGTGGTGCGGGGAGGGCCTTAAAGGACAGGGCAAGCCCCCGGGAAGCAAAAGAAAGAGGGGCGCTCGCAGGGATAAGGGGCAATGGAAAGCGGTTCCCCTTTTACCGCTGGGTGGCCAGGAAGAACAGGGCCATGGTGCCCGGGCCGGAGTGGCTGCCGATGACCGGCCCCACATAGTTGATGTAGATGTCCTTGGTGCCAAAGCGCTTTTTGATCTCCTTGGCAACAATCTCCGCCTCGTCGCGGCAGCCGCCGTGCGAGATGAACACGGTTTGCCCTGCGGGCTCTATGGCGGTTTTCTCCATTTTGTCCACCAGGGCCATCAGGCTTTGGCGGCGGCCACGCACTTTGTCCATGGCAATCAGGTGGCCCTCGTCGTCCACATGCAGCACGGGCTTTATGCTAAGCATGGTGCCAAATAGCGCCGCCGCGCCCGAAAGGCGGCCCCCCCGCTTCAAAAAGTTCAAATCATCCACGGTGAACCAGTGTGCCAACTTCAGCTTGTTTTCTTCCACCCAGGCGGCCACTTCGTCCAGGGTTTTGCCCTGCTTTTTCATTTGGGCGGCGTGCCACACCAAAAGCCCCTGCCCCAGGCTGGCGGCCAGGGTGTCTATCACAATCACGCGGGCGGTGGGGTACTGGGGGTCCAGTTCCTCGGCGGCAATGCGGGCAGAGTTCACGGTGCCCGAAAGGCCGGAGGAAAAGCCCAGGTACAAAATGTCTTTGCCGGCCTCCAGATGGCGGCGGAAAGCCTTGGTAAAATCGTCGCTGTTCACCTGGCTGGTAGAGGCAGTGGCGCCCTTGCGCAAAGCGGCATAAACCTCGTCAAAACTAATGTCCCGGCCGTCGGGCCAGTTGACATATTCCTTGCCACCCAAATTGAAAGTAAGGCACTCCACGTCAACGCCCAACTCCTCCAGCATCTCGGGGCCAAGGTCGGCGCAGGAATCGGTAAACAAGATGTATTCGCTCATGGCAATCCTCCCGTGCCGGGCCAGCCCGGCAGATTTTTACGAAAGATGAACACCAGCAGTATAACACGCGCCGTGCCACAATGCCAACCCAAAAATGCGCGGCGGCGGCATTTTTGGGTGGAAAAAGAGGGAAAGCACGGAAAAGGCAGGAAAAACGGGGGCCAAGCCGGGGCGAATTTCCGTTTATTCCAGGTTGCCGCTCAGCAGCATCACGGCGCAAAGCAGGGCGGCGGGGGCGGTTTCGCTACGCAAAATGCGGGGGCCAAAGTGTACCCATTGGCAGCCGGCGGCGCGGGCGGCGGCCGCCTCCTCGGGGGCAAAGCCACCCTCGGCCCCGGTGATGAGCGCCACGCTTTTGGGCACAGGGGCACCTGGGGCAAAAACCTCTCGCAGGCTTTGGCCCTCTTCCTCCCACGCGAACAGGGCCAGGGGCTGCGCGGCGGCTTTCTCCAGCATTTCGGCAAACGGCAGGGGCGCGTGCACCTGCGGCAGCATGCCCCGGCCGCACTGCTTGGCGGCCTCGGCGGCAATGCGGCCAAGGCGCGTGGTTTTTTCATCTATTTTTTTGGGTTTTACTACGGTATTTTTGCTGAAGAACGGCGTGATGGACGACGCGCCCAGCTCCACACTTTTTTGCACAGCAAGGTCCATTCTTTCGCCGCGGCTGTAGCCAAGGAACACCTCGGCCCAAAGCGAGGGTTCGGCCACACAGGGGCGGCTGCCCAGCACCCGCAGCACCACCGCCTGGGCGGTGATGGAGGTGATCTCGGCGTCGTAGTCGTGCCCGGCGCCGTCGCACAGGGTAAGGCGGGTGCCCGGCTGTGCCCGTAGCACGCGGTGCAGGTGGGCGGCGTCGCCCCCGGTGATGTGGGCGACATCCCCGGCGATGTTTTGGGTAAAATACCGGTGGGCCATAAATCCTCCAAAAATACAGAAAAATAGATAATAAAAAGGTTTGCGCTACAGGCGGCCCCGCCTATGTGTCTTTGGTGTGTATCCTGCCGGGGGGGCCGGTGTTTGCCTGCCATGGCCCGGCCGTGCAAAGGTGCACCTTTGCATATCTCCTTGCCTTGTTGGCAAACAAATGCGGGAAAATGGGGTTTTACCGCCGGGTTATTGCAAGAAAAACGCTTGCCTTTTTGCAGGCAATACAAGGGCAAAAGCGCGGCACTCTTTTGCAGGGAATCCCTGCTTAGCCCCCGGGTGCTGTGGCCCAAAAGGCTACCCAGCCACGGCGGCGGCAGGTTTTTTGCACGGCAAGGCCGGCGGCGGCCAGTGCCGCGGCGGTTTCTTCCTCGCGGGTGTCTATAATGCCGCTGGCGATGAAGTACCCCCCCGGCGAAAGCAGGGCGGGCACGGCGGGCGCCAGGCGAATGATGGCGTCGGCAATGATGTTGGCCGTGATGATGTGATAGGGGCCTTTGGCAAGGCGGGCCAGGTCCCCCGCTTTGGCGGTGAAGCGGGCGGTCACGCCGTTCAGCTGGGCATTTTCCGTGGCGGTGCGCACGGCCATGGGGTCTATGTCTATACCCAGGGCACTTTTTGCCCCCAACAGCAGGGCCGCCACCGCCAAAATGCCGCTGCCGCAGCCCACATCCAGCACGTCTTCATCGCTGCGCACCAGTTCGTCCAGTGCCTCCAGGCACAAAGCGGTGGTCTCGTGCGTGCCGGTGCCAAAGGCCATGCCGGGGTCCAGCCGCAGCACGGTGCGCCCGGCACCGGTGTAGGGCTCCCAGCTGGGGGCCACGGCCAGGCGGCGGCCAATCTCCAGCGGGTGGTAGTATTGCTTCCAGCTGTTTTCCCAGTCCTCCTGGCGGATGCCGTGGCTCTTGAGCGTATGTGCCACCCCGGCGGCCAACAGGCGGGCCCGCAGCGCCTCCAAAGCGGCGGCGGGGTTTTCCTCGCGGCTTACATACAGGTGAATGCGTATTTCGTCCCGCGGTTTCTGCAGCAGGTCTTCGTCGATGAGGTCCACATGGGCGATGGTGCGCACCCCTTCTTCCAGGTCGGCGTAGTCCTCGATATAGAGGCCTGCGTCGGAAAAAGCCGTGGCAACGTCTTGGGCGGCCTGGGCGCTGTGGCGGGGGGCGGTGATGGTGAACTCGGTCCAGTCATACATAAGCGGGCCGCCTTTCGGGCACGGGCTGCGTGCCGGCACCATTGTACCACAGATTTCCCGGGCAAAAAAGCCCGTGGCGAAGTGTGACGCAGCAGGGCAGTGTGATATACTAAAGAAAACCGCCGCCCGGGCGGAAATGCAAAAAGGAGGATGCGGTATGGTGCGGCACATAGTGGCCTGGAACCACAAAGAAGGGGACCAGCAGCAAAGGCAGGAGGTGGCGTTGCGCATTAAGCAGGGGCTAGAAGGCCTTGCCGCCGAGGTGCCGGGCGTGGTGGAGATACGGGTGGAGACGGCGCTTTTGCCCACCAGCACCCATGCCCTGCTGCTAAACAGCACTTTTGAAAACGAAGAAGCCTTGGCGGCTTACCAGCAGCACCCGGCCCACAAACAGGTGGGCGCTTTGATAAAAGAGACCATGCACCAGCGTGTGTGTGTGGACTACCATGTGGACTGAGCGTTTGGTGTTTTGTGCGTCTCTGCGACGCGCACCGAAGGCGCGGGGGTTGGGCCTTGCCCGGTGGCCTGCCGCATGTTGTTCTAGACTTCCCTGAGATAGAGAAAAGGGTAGAAGCGGTGTGCAGCAGGATACGGGAAATAAGCCAGCCGTAAAAACAAGCCGCAGCAAAAGCTGCGGCTTATTTATTTTGATTTTTCGGGATTTTTTATTGACGAAGATGCGCCTTATTTGAAGCAGTCGGCCCCGGGCCATTGGGCGCTAGCGCCCAGCTGCTCTTCAATGCGCAGCAGGCGGTTGTATTTTGCCACGCGCTCGCTGCGGGCGGGTGCACCGGTTTTGATTTGCTTTGCCGTGGTGGCCACGGCCAAGTCGGCGATGCAGGCGTCCTCGGTCTCGCCACTGCGGTGGCTGATGACCGTGTTGTACCCGGCTTTTTTGGCCATCTCGATGGCGGCCAGTGTCTCGGTGAGGGTGCCGATCTGGTTCAGCTTGATGAGGATGGCGTTGGCGCAGCCCTGCTTGATGCCGCGGGCCAGGCGGGTGGTGTTGGTTACAAACAAGTCGTCGCCCACCAGCTGTATTTTGCTGCCCAGGCGGTCGGTCAGCTTTTTCCAGCCGTCCCAGTCGTCCTCGCCCAGGGCATCCTCCAGCGAGGCGATGGGCCAGCGGCTGCACAGCCCCTCCCAGAAGTCGATCATCTCATCGGTGGTGAAGGCGCGGCCGCTTTTGGGCAGGCGGTAGCCGCCCTCTTCCAGTTCCCACTCGCTGGCGGCGGCGTCTATGGCCAGCACAAAGTCATTGCCGGGGGTGTAGCCCGCCTTTTCAATGGCGCGTATCAACCAGGCAAGGGCCTCTTCGTCGCCGGGCAGGTTGGGGGCAAAGCCGCCTTCGTCGCCCACGGCTGTGGCCAGGCCCTCGGCCTTCAACAGGCCGGCCAGGGTGTGGTAAACGTCGGCGCACCAGCGCAGGGCTTCAGAAAAGCTGGCCGCCCCCACCGGCATAATCATAAACTCCTGGATATCCACGTTGTTGGCGGCGTGGGCCCCGCCGTTCAGCACGTTCATCATGGGCACGGGCAGGGTTTGGGCCGCTTCGCCCCCGATTTTTTGGTACAGGGGAATGCCGTCGGCCGCGGCGGCGGCCTGGGCCGCGGCCAGGCTTACGGCCAAAATGGCGTTGGCCCCCAGGTTCGACTTATACTCCGTGCCGTCGGCGTCCAGCATGGCGCGGTCCACCGCGGCGGTGTTGCCTGCGTCGGCGCCATCCAGCAAATCGGCAATGGTAACGTTCACGTTGCCCACGGCTTTTTGCACGCCCTTGCCGCCGTAGCGGGCACCGCCGTCCCGCAGTTCCACCGCCTCGAACTTGCCGGTGGAGGCGCCGGAAGGCACGATGGCTGTGCCAAAGGCGCCGCCGGAAAGGGTAACGTCGGCTTGCACGGTAGGGTTGCCGCGGCTGTCCAGAACTTCCCGCGCACGGATGGTTTTGATTTTTTTCAAGACATGGCCTCCTTTAATATGACGCATACGTTGCAAAATTGACTTTGGAAGGCGTGTTCCCCAAAGGATATGGCGTGCCCCCAAAGCCCGAAAGGGCCCGTTGGCCCCGTGCGGTTTTTCCGCGCCACGGCCGCCGGTACCACCGGGCGTTTGTGGCGTTCTTACATTAGTATATGCCCGGCAAGGGGGCGCGTCAAGGTGAAATATATGCAAACGGGATGCGGTGCGCGTACCCCTTGCCGCCCGGTGCGCGCAAAGGAAGCGAAAGTGGGATTAAATTGACAATTTGTACAGATTGGTATAGTATTTGAAGATAGTCCCACAATTCCCGACCAAGGGACTACTGTTTTCCGCAGGAGGACAGTTTTGCCTCTTCGCCCGTTTTCACCGCTGGGCGGGCGGCCAGAAAAACCACACAGGGAAGACTATACAGGGAAGAAGTGATGGCATGATAAAATACATCATAAAGCGGGTGGTGATGGGCCTTGTTGCGCTGTTTGTGGTGTCTATCCTCACCTTTTTCCTGATGAACCTGGTGCCGGGCGGCCCCTTCATGAGTGAGAAGCCCCCCTCGCCCGCGGTGCAGGCCATGATGGAGGAAAAATACGGGCTGAACAAGCCCTTGACAGAGCAATACGTCACCTGGCTGACGGATCTTTTGAAAGGGGACTTCGGGGTCTCCTACCGCATGCAGAAAAACCGGCCGGTGCTTACTATTATAAAGGAGATGTTCCCCACCAGCGCCAAGGTGGGTGCCATTGCCATGGGCTGGGCCATTGTGGCGGGCATAGCGCTGGGCTGTGTGGCAGCCTATAAACGAGGGAAACTGACGGACAGCATCCTACGGGTGGTCACTACCTCGGGGGTGGCGCTGCCTACCTTTGTAACGGCCAGTATATTGCTGGTGGTGTTTGCCGGCGGGGTGTGGAACATCCTGCCCAGCATTGTGGGCACCTCCAGCAGCTGGAAGGCGTATATCCTGCCCTGTTTCACCCTGGGGCTGAACCCCATGTGCAACATCGCCCGCTATACCCGCAGCGCCATGCTGGACTCTTTGGGGCAAGACTACATACGCACGGCCTACGCCAAGGGCCTGGCCACCCCGTTCATCATTTTCAAGCACGCCTTGCGCAACGCGCTAATTCCCGTGGTGTCCTATGTAGGGCCGTTAATCGCGGGCATCCTCTCCGGCGGGTTTGTGGTGGAAACGGTGTTCAACGTGCCGGGGCTGGGCCGCTACTTCGTGCAAAGCATCAACAACCGCGACTACCCCATCATCATGGGTACCACCATCTTTCTGTCGGCCTTTGTGATTGCCATGAACCTGATTGTAGACATTTTGTACCGGGTGATAGACCCGAGGATAGACCTTTCCAAGGGGGTGGAGTAAATGGCTGAACTAAAAAAACCGCCCATGGGCAGCCTGCAGATGGACAGCGACAAGGTGGACCAGCTGATAGAGATTGCAACGCTGAGCCCTGCCGACTTTGCCCCCTCTACCGAGGAGGAAAAAGAGCACTTCATCCAACCGCAGAAAAGCATAGGCTACTGGCAGGACGCCTGGCGCCGGCTGAAAAAGAACCGGGTGTCCATGGTGGCGCTGGGCATTTTGATACTGATTATGCTGTTTGCTTTTGTGGGGCCCATGGTGCTGCCATATAAGTACGACCAACAGATACGCACCAGCCTGAACCTGGCGCCCATGCAGTATAGTGAGGCCGAGCAGACCGCCCGTGCCGCCGGGGAAAGCGTGTTCCCGCACATCTTTGGCACAGACACCCACGGCCGAGACATTTTGGCCCGTACCATGATGGGCACGCGGGTGTCCATGTCCATTGGGGTGATGGCGGCGCTGCTGGTGTTGGTCATCGGCAGCATATATGGCTCCATCAGCGGTTATTTTGGCGGCATGGTGGACAATATCATGATGCGCATCGTGGAGGTCATCTACTCTGTGCCCGAGGTGCTGGTGGTGCTGCTTTTGTCCATCAGCCTGCGCCCCTGGCTGGAGAATTTCTTGAACACGAACACGAACAGCGCTTTTGCGCAGCCCATCCGGGTGTTGGGCTCGTCCATCATTGCCATTTTCATTTCGTTTGCGCTATTGTACTGGGTAACCATGGCGCGCATTATACGCGGGCAGGTGCTGCAGCTGAAAGAGCAAGAGTATGTTACCGCCGCCAGGGCCCTGGGGGCCTCCAGCGGGCGCATCATCAAAAAACACCTGCTGCCCAACTGCATCGGCTCCATGATAGCCGCCACCTGCCTGCAGATTCCCTCGGCCATCTTTTTGGAGAGTTTCCTCTCTTTTTTGGGGGTGGGCGTGCAGGCGCCGCTTACCAGCTTGGGCTCCATGTGTAGCGACGCGCTGGGCGGCATGTACACCTACACCTACCGCCTCATCATCCCGGCCATCATTTTGGGTATCATGCTGCTTTCCTTCAACCTGTTCGGCGACGGCCTGCGAGACGCGCTGGACCCGCGGCTGAAAAAGTGAGGGGGGCAAAAACATGAGTGAGAAAAACGGAGACCTGCTGTTGCAGGTGGAAGACTTGAAGGTGTCCTTCTTCACGCCGGCGGGCGAGGTGAAGGCCGTGGGGGGCATTTCGTACCAGCTGCACCACGGCGAAGTAATGGGCATTGTGGGCGAGAGCGGCAGCGGCAAAAGCGTGGAAGCCTATTCTATCATGGGCCTGCTGCAAAGCCCGGGCCGGGTGGTGGGTGGTTCCATCACGCTTTCCGGCGAGGACGTGCTGGCCTACGACAAGCACCAGATGCGGGAGTTGCGCGGCGGCAAGGTGAGCATGATCTTCCAGAACCCGATGACCAGCCTGAACCCTGTGTATACCGTGGGCAACCAAATTGTGGAGGCGCTGACCACCCACAAAAAGGTGCCCCGCGAGGAGGCCCGCCGCCGGGGCCTGGAAATGCTGGAGCTGGTGGGCATAAACAACCCGGAAAAACGCATGAAGCAGTACCCGCACGAGCTGAGCGGCGGCATGCGCCAGCGCATTATGATAGCCCTGGCGCTGATATGCGAGCCGGATTTGTTGATTGCGGACGAGCCCACCACCGCGCTGGACGTTACCATCCAGGCGCAAATTCTGGAACTGATGAAGGATATCCAGAAGAAAACGCACATGGCCATCATTTTTATTACCCACAACCTGGGCGTGGTGGCCGATATATGTGACCGCGTGAGCGTGATGTACGCCGGCCGCATTGTAGAGACCGGCACCGTGGACGAAATTTTTTACACCCCCACCCACCCGTATACCCTGGGGCTTTTGCGCAGCATGCCCCGGGTGGATGCTGAGAGCTACGAGCGCCTGATTCCCATACAGGGCACCCCGGTGGACATGCTGAACCCGCCCGAGGGCTGCCCATTTGCGCCGCGGTGCGAGCATGCCATGAAGATATGCCTGAACCAATACCCGCCGGCCACCCAGCTGGGCGAGGGGCATATGGTGAACTGCTGGCTGATGCAAAAAGACCAAGTGCTGGAAAAGGAGGCGTGAGGGATGAACGAAGCGAATGCCTCCCCCACAACCACGGCGCCTGGCGATGGCAACGTGCTGGTGGAGATACAGAACCTGAAGAAATACTTCCCCGTAAAAGGGGGCAAGGGCGAGGGCCGCTATGTGCGGGCCGTAGAGGACGTGTCCTTCCAGATACACGAGGGGGAGACCCTGGGCCTTGTGGGCGAGAGCGGCTGCGGGAAAACCACGCTGGGGCGCACCATCATCCGATTGTATGACCCCACCGAGGGCCGCATTTTTTACCGGGGCCAGGACATTACCACGGCCAAAATGCTGCCCTACCGCCGCAAGATGCAGATCATCTTCCAGGACCCCGCCGCCAGCCTGGACCCCCGCATGACCGTGGGGGAGATTGTGGGCGAGGCGCTGGACATCCACGGGCTGACGGACACAAAGCAGGACCGCAAGGACCGCATTGCCGAACTGCTGAGCCAGGTGGGCCTGAACAGCGAGCAAGCCAACCGCTACCCACACGAATTTTCCGGCGGGCAGCAGCAGCGCATCGGCATTGCGCGGGCCCTGGCCGTACAGCCGGAGTTTATTGTGTGCGACGAGCCCATTTCGGCGCTGGACGTGTCTATCCAAAGCCAGATTGTGAACATGCTGGAGGACATGCAGGCCGAGCTGAAGCTGACCTACCTCTTCATTGCGCACGACATCAGCGTGGTGCGGCATATCTCCAACCGCATTGGCGTGATGTACCTGGGCAAGCTGGTGGAGCTGACGGAAAGCTATGAGCTGAACCGCAACCCCTTGCACCCGTACACGCAAACCCTGCTTTCGGCCGTGCCTATACCCGACCCGCAGAAAAGCCGGGAGAAGCACCGCATGATTTTGGAGGGGGACATCCCCAGCCCCATCAACCCGCCAACGGGCTGCCGCTTCCACACCAGGTGTCCCTATGCTATGGAGCGTTGCAAAACCGAGGACCCACCCTTTTTGGAGCATGCGCCCGGCCACTTTGCGGCTTGCCATCTGCTGTAGAAAAAATGCGGGGAAAATGCCCCGGAAAATGCCCGAAAAACCGGTGCGCCGGGTTTTGTAGCCGTTTTGTTACGGGCAAAAGCCTTTACACCCCCCGGGGCCTGTGGTATAATTTGGCTTATTCCCGTGCATGATTCACGTCCAAGTGTATCCGCGTGGCGGGCAACCGCCACTTGAATAGACGGAAAAATCAGAATGAGGAGAGTAGTTATGAAGAAAGCGACAAAACTGCTTGCGTTGCTTGCGGCGCTGGTAGTGTTGGTTGGCGCGTTTGCTGCCTGCACAAACGATGGCGGCGGAACCTCCAGCGGCACCACCAGCGGCGGCGACACCAGCGGCGGCGATACCCCCAGTGGTGAGCTGCACATGAGCGTAAACCTGGCGTCCGAGCCCGAAACCATTGACCCCGCCCTGAACAGCGCCGTGGACGGCGCCGTTATGGCCCACCACTTCTTTGAGGGCCTGTTTAAATGGGTGGACGACGGCAGCGGCCTTGCCGACGGCACCGGCAACGCGAAGCTGGAGCTGGGCCAGGCGGCCAGCTATGACAAGAGCATCGAGAGCGACGGCTCTGTCATTTACACCTTTATTCTGCGCGACGACATTCTGTGGAGCGACGGCGAGCCCGTGACTGCCTACGACTTTGAGTATGCACTCAAGCGCCTGGCAAACCCCGCCACCGCCGCCTACTATGCCTCCATCATCGAAGGCGTCATCAAGAATGCCTCGGCCATTCGCAGCCCGGACAACCCGGACGACGACCCCGAGGAGTGGACCTTTGAGAATGCGGCCGACCCCGACAGCCTGGGCGTGACCGCGCTGGACGAAAAAACACTCGAAATCATTCTGGAGAACGAGTGTGCGTACTTTACCGAGCTGCTTGCCTTCCCGCCCCTGTTCCCCATGCGCCAGGACACCATCGAGGCCAATGGCGACTTGTGGACCTATGACCCCGCCACTTTCATTACCAATGGGCCCTACAAGATGGAAGCCTGGGAGCACAACAGCTACATCCACACCGTGAAGAACGAGCACTACTATGACTATGAGAACCTTGGGCCCGAGTCCATCCGTTACGTTTTGATGGACGACCAGAACGCCATGCTGGCCGGCTTCCGCAGTGGCGAGCTGGACTTCATCGAAGATGTGCCCATCGACGAGATTCCCGCGCTGCTGGATGCGAACGAGCTGCATGTGCTGGAGTACATCGGCACTTACTACCTGTCCTTCAACGTGCAGGCTGCCCCGTTTGACGATGCCCGTGTGCGCGAGGCCTTCACCCTGGCCATTGACCGCAACCACATCGTAGAGAACATCACCCGCACCGGCCAGGTGCCCGCCGACGGCTTTGTGCCCTACGGCATTGCCGACGCCGACCCCGCCGGGGACGACTTCCGCACTGTGGGCGGCCAGTGGTACAGTGTTGACCCGGCCGACTATGAAGCCAACTGCGAGCGTGCCCGCGAACTGCTGGCCGAGGCCGGCTACCCCGACGGCGAGGGCTTCCCCGCTGTGGAGTACATGTACAATACCTCCGACGCGCACCGCGCTGTGGGCGAGGCCATGCAGGCCGACTGGCTGCGTGAGCTGGGTGTGAACGTGTCCCTGAACAACCAGGACTGGAACACCTTCCTGCAGACCCGCAAAAACGGCGACTTCCAGATTGCCCGCGACGGCTGGATCTCCGACTTTAACGACCCCATCTCCTTCCTGGATATGTATGTGAGCGGCAGCGGCAACAACAACGCCCAGCTGCGCAGCCAGGAGTTTGACGGCTACATCAACGCCTCCCGCGCCGCCACCGACCCCGCCGAGCGCATGGAGATTCTGCACGACGCTGAGAAGTTCATGCAGGACGGCTACATCGTTGGCCCCATCTACTACTACACCAACAAGTACATGCTGAACGACAACATCGACGGCCTGTACTACACCCCGCTGGGCTACTTCCTGTTTGACTACTGCCACTACAAATAAAGCGGTAGGTATAACGCCCAACCAGCAATAACAAAGCCCCCTTTGGCCATGCGGCCAAAGGGGGCTTTTTAAGCGTGGGTGCTGTGGCAGGTGCCCTTATCCGCCGCATCCAATCGCGCATCGCTATGCTCGCGCTTGTGGTCGTGGGCGGCGCAAGCGGCCCTAGTGCATAGGTTCCAGCTCTGTGGTGGCAAACACAAGGTCTATGCCGTTGGCGTCCAAAAAGCCCTCGCAACGGCGGCGTATGCGTTCGGTCACCTGTTCGGCGTTGCCGGCTTTGTCTATGGTAAGCATTACGATATACTGGCTTTTGGAGTAACGGGCCACGGTGTCACTTTTGCGCAAAAGGCCGCCCAACATCAGGGTTTTCAGCTGGTTCATGGAGGAGGAAAGCTGCTTTGCGGGCGGGATGTCCCCGTCTTTCCCCAAAAGGGTGAGAAGCAAAATCACCACGCTGCCGCCCGCGCGCTCAGAGGAGCGGGCCACCATCTGGTACAGGTATTTGAACACGTCATAGGTGCAGTACAGCGGTCCGCTTACGGGGCCGTTCTCCCCCGCCACCTCGCGCAAATCCTCCTTGATGATCATGATGTCCTGCTCGATGGAATCCACAAGCTCGCTGGCGGCGGCGTAGATATCGCGTATCTCGGCGTTGGGCATGGTGCCCAGCTCCTCGGAGAACAGCCGCACGGTTTTGTTGTAGGCGGGGATGATGGAGCGGTACATCTCCATGGCGTACAGCGCGCGGAAAATGTAGGTGTAATGGTTTTCGTCCAGAGGGTCCACCCGGGAAGCGGTGGTGGCAACGGCCAACAAATCGCTGTACTGCTCGGTGGCATAAAAACCCTCGCACAGGGCCTTTACAGTATCGGTGTACAGCTGGCGGTAGTACAGCGCCAAGGGCATTACCCACATCTCGCTTTCCAGCTGGGGCAACAAATCGCCCTTATAAAGCTGCAGCCCTTCGCCCCAAAGCCGCAGTTTTTCGTCCATGTCCTGCGCGGCGCCGGCCTGCTTCACCTTGTCTTCGAACAGTTCTACGTCCACCTCGAAGTGGATGGCCGGGTTGCAGATATAGCCGCCGTTTTCAAACAGGATGGGGCTGTTGCGGGGGGCCTTGCCAGGGGGGCCAAACTCTTTGCGCAGGGCGTAGATGGTATTTTTCAGCACGTTGGCGGGGTCGGCCAAGTCTTCGTCGGGCCACAAGGCGCCAAGCAGCCGCGCCGCCGTGGAAGGGGCCGCCCGGTTGAACACCAAAAAGCAGAAAACCTGCCAGGGTTTGTTTATTTTTGTGGTATTTTCCAGCACGGGCACATCGTCGGCCCAAACGGAAAGCCCGCCCAGCATCTCTATGCGGATGGTGTTTGTCACCGGTGGTCCCCCCTCTCCTGTGTTGTGTGGTAGCGCCTAGCTTTGCAGGCGCTTGCGCATCTCCTCCAGGTTTGTGCAATACTGCAAGGCGGCGTCGGCGGTGATGCAGCCGGCCTTATACAGGTTCAAAATGCTTTGGTCCATGGTAATCATGCCCATGGCGGCGCCAGCGTAAATGGCGGAGTCGATCTGGTGCACCTTGCTCTCGCGTATCATGTTGCGGATGGCCGGGGTGAGCAGCATAATCTCGAACGCGGGCACCAGGCTGCCGTCCACACTGGGGATAAGCTGCTGGCTTACCACCGCGCGTAGCACCATGCTAAGCTGGATGCGTATCTGGTGCTGCTGGCTGGGGGGGAAGATATCCAAAATACGGTCTACCGTGTTGGCGGCGCCGGTGGTATGCAGGGTGCTAAGCACCAGCTGGCCGGTTTCGGCGGCGGTAACGGCAATTTCTATGGTCTCGGCGTCGCGCATCTCGCCCACCAGTATCACGTCGGGGCTTTGGCGCAGCACCGCGCGCAGGGCGCTGGCATAGTCTATCGTGTCGCCGTTTATCTCCCGCTGGGAGACAATGCTTTGCTTGTGCCGGTGGATGAACTCGATGGGGTCCTCCATGGTAATGATGTGGCTGGCCCGCTGGGAGTTGATTTTGTCTACCAAGCAGGCCAGGGTGGTGCTTTTGCCGCTGCCGGCGGGGCCGGTTATCAGCACCAGGCCCTTGGTATACTCGCCAAGCTCCATCACCACCTCGGGGATGGAGAGGCTGGCGGGGTCGGGCAAGTCGAACATCACCACGCGCACCACGGCGGCCAGGCTGCCCCGCTGGCGGAAGGTGTTTGCCCGAAAACGCCCCACCCCCGGCGCCGAGAAGGAGAAGTCGTCGTCGCCGCACTCCAGCAGTTTTTCCATGGGGCGGTTGTTGGTAAGCGCATAAATCTCTCGCACAAGGCTCTCCACGTCCGGCACGCTCAGCGGTTCCTCGCACGCGCGGGTAACCTGGCCGTCCTTGCGGTAGGCCGGGGGAAAGCCCGCAATAAAAAACATGTCCGAGGCGTCGGCCGAGGTGGCGATGTGCAAAAGTTCATTCAGGTTCATCATAAGAGAAAGACCTCCATAGATGGAAAAAGGGGGTTCTGTAAAGGGTAGAGAAGGCGCAGTGGGTGTTTGCCACCGCGCGGGCACATCAGTCGTCGCCGTGGCCCTCCCACAGCTGGCCGCCGTCGGGGGTCCAGCCGTCCACCAGGCGGGTAATTTGCTGCACCACAGTGTAGCGCCCGTCTTCGTGCAGGGGCTGCAGCCGCAGCACCGTCAAAAGCTCGGTGGTCTCGCTTACCGGGGTGATGAGTGAAAAGGTGAGCGCGTCGTCCTCGGCGGGTTGCCAGCCGTGGGCGGCGGCGAGAAGCCCCGCATTTGCGGCATAGGCCTCTGCGTCGTCGGCGTCTTCGCGCAGCTCGGCCAACTCGGCGTCCAGGGCGGCTACCTGGGCGGCGGCAATGCCGCGGGCGGCGGCGGCGCTTTGCGCGGTGGCAATGCCCCGGCCCTGGGTGCGCATGCTGGCGGCCGCGGTGGAAAGGCTAAGCATGGCCAGGGTGGCAAAGCACAGCACGGTAAAAATCATAAGCAGGCTGGTGGTGCCGGTGCCCACGCCGCTGCGCCGGCCCACCAGGGGCTTTTGGCGGCTTACCAGGGGTTGCTGCTGTGGGGTGGGGTTCATGGCCATTCTCCTTTCCGGCGGGGGTGGGGCTTTGCTTTTTCAAGTATAGACGGTTTTGCCCCAAATATCCAGCAGGGAGGCGTGCCCAAACGCACTAGGGCGCGGGGCGGTAGCTGGCGGTAGACAGGGTATACAGCTCCTGCCCGGCGCGGTTGTGCGCGCTGGCGTCTATGTAGGTAAGCGTGCCCGCGCCCGAAGCCTGATAGTGCAGCGTAAGGCGGATGGTAAAGGCGGGGCTGGCGCTTTCGGTGGCCTGCCAGTTTTCGTCGTAGGTGTACACAAGTGTCTCTTCGCCCCGCGCATCCGGCGCGGCAAGGCGCACGGTTTCCACCAGGGCCAGGGTGTTGGTGCTGGCGAAGGACTTTTCGCGCGTCTCGCGCGTCATTTCACTTGCCTTGCCGAACACCAGCATCAAAAAGGCGCAGGCGATGCTGAACACCAGGATGTTGACAATCAGCTCGGCCAAAAAGGCGATGTTGCGGTACTTGGTTTTCACAGGCGGCCTCCTTCCGCAATGGCGAAGGCCAGGTGGGTGGTGGTGTACTGGGGCGCCGGGCCCACCAAATCGGCGGTGAACAGGCCCTCGGGCGTAAGGGCGAAGCGGCAGTCCTCCAAAAGGGCAATGCGTGTGCCGTAGCCGGGCTCAAAGGCTTCGTCGGCGGGCACGGTTTCCTCCAGCAGGCGCCCGTTATTGTAGTGAATGCGGGTCTCCAGCACGGCGGCGCTGTCTTGCATGGCCACGGTGATGACCAGCACCTGCACGCCGTCCTCGTTGCGCAGGGCAATGGCGCCGCTTTGGTTGTTTTGCGCCAGCTTGGTGCGCAGGTAGCCCGCCGCCACCGAGGAATTGTGCGCGTCGTCTACGGTGGCCTGCACCTGTTTGTAGGCGCGGCCGCCGATCATCGCCAGCATTAGCGAGCACAGGGCAAACAGGCACACCAGGCCCATGGGCAGCAAAATGCCCAGGATGGCGCCGCTTTTTTGCTTGTTTGGCTGCATAGGCCGGGCCCCCTTTGGGTTGGCTGTTTGTGTGGCAAAATGGGGTGGGAATGTGGCTAGGTGCTGCGGGGCACCACCTTGATGGAGGGCAAAAGGCCCGGGGCGTAAGCGTCGTAATGCACGGCGTAGCGGGTGTGGTCCACCTTCACGCGGTAGTGGGTCTCAATGTACTCTAAGCTGGGCGGGTAAAAGCCCTCGGTGGCGTAGCACAGCACCGCCGCGTTTTGTATGGCGTTCTGCGTGGCGGTGGCGCCCTCGGTGGAAGCATCGGTAGAAAAACTGCTTATTGCGAAGACAAAGGCCACAAACACCACCAAAAATACCAGTAGGGAGAGGATGGTTCCCCGCCAGTGGGCGCGTTTGGATTGTTTTGCAGCTTGGCGCATGGTGGTGCCTCCTTTCGGCGCAGGGTGTAGGGCGAAAAGCGAAGAGACAGGCTTACAGGTCTGCCAGGGTTTGGGTCAGCGGCAGCATCACGCTTAGCAAAATGACGCCGATGGCGATGCTGAGCACGCCCACCAAAGCGGGCTCTACCAGGCCCAGCAGGCGGTCTATGCCGCTGTTGGCTTCCTCGGAGTAAATGGCCGAGAGGTTGTTCATGGCGGCCTCGGTTTGGCCGGCCCGCGCGGCAGAAAGCAATATCTTTGCCTCAAAGCCGTCCAGCACGCCGTGCTTTACCAGGGCGCGGCCCAAGTCCTCGCCGCCGTCCACGTCGGCCCGGGCGGCGGGTATTTTCTCTTTGATGCGGCGGTTGTCCACCAGGGCCCCGGCTTTGTCTATGGCCTCGCCCACAGAGATGCCCGAGGCCAAAAGCATGGCAAGCCCGCCGGTGAAGCGGCTGGCGTTCAGCGCGTAGTGGATGCGCCGGGTGAGGGGGAAATTTTCTGCCATGCGGGCCAGGCGCGCCTTGCCGCCGGGCAAAAGGTAAGACACCAGCACCAAAATGATAACCAGCAGCAGTGCCCCCACGACGATCATGGCCACACGCGCGGCCAAAAACGCGCTGGACATGCCCACGGCGCCTTCGGCGGGGTTCAGCGAGAGGAAGACGTTTTCAAACACCGGCAGCACAAACAGGATAAGCACGATGAGCACCACGCTCATCATCACCATTAGCAGCACCGGGCCGGAAATGGCGCTGCGGATGCTCTGGGCCAGGGCCTCTTGCCGGCGGTAGTACTGCCCTAAAGACTCTGCCGTGCCCTCTAAGCGCCCGGCGTCCTCGCCAAGGCGCGTCATCTCCACCGCATAGGCGGGAAAAGCGCCGCACTGCTGTAGCGCCTGGCTTAAAATAAACACCTCGCCGCTGTTCAGTATCTCGTTCAGCTGGGTGGCCACGGTGGCCAGGCGGCTGCCCTCCATGTCGCCGGCTATGATGTCGGGACACTCGTTGGCGGGCACGCCGGCGCGCAGCAGCATGGTCAGGCTTTCAAAAAACGTGGCCAGGTCCTGCGGGGGCAATTCCTTCGTGGTTTTTGGCATGGGGCATCCTCCTCTGCGTTGGTGCTGGGGTGCAAGGCGCTGTGGCGGGCCGCAAAAAGCCGCACAGGTGTGAAAACAGGTTTTAGTGGTAGGTAAGGTCGGTATAGTTTTCTCCGTTGCCTATAAAGGCGCCGATGTTGCTGTCTTGCCCGGCGGCAAAGGTAACGTCTATGCGCGTCCAGTCGTTCGGGTTCACGGCCAGCTTCACGGCAATCCAGCCGGCCTCTTTCAGCCACACCAGGTTCCAGGCGTGGTATAATTCGGTGCCGTTGCTGCGTAGTACCAGGCCCTTCACCATGATGGTGGGGATGCCGTTGGCCCGCAGCATGGCCGCAGCCAGGGACGAATAGTCGTAACAAATGCCCTTGCGTTCGGCCAGGGTGCGGTCGGGGTCGGGCTCGTAGTTGCCCACGGGCACGCCCGAGTTTTCAGCCTTCTCCACGTCGTAGCTGATGTTGTCGGCAATCCAGCTGTAAATTTGCTGCACCACTTCCAAATTGTCGCCACAGTGCTGCGTAATCTCGTGCGAGAGGGTGACGCAGTTCGAATTCTCGGTGTAGCGCACCAGCTGGTTTGGGATGAGGTACATGGTGAACTCGTCCGTCACCGTCACCTGCATGGACTCCACCCGCAAAAGGGACGCCCAGGTTTGCTGGCCCGCGGCGTCCAGCCCGGCATAATACGTCAGCTTAAAGCTGTAGGCGCCGTTGCCCATGGAAAGGGGGATGCAGGTGGTACTGCCGTCTGTGGGCATCATATAACTGGTGTTTTCGGTGCTTTCAAAGTCGCCCTTGTACACAAACAGGCGGCCCAGCTGTGGCCCGGTGTACTGGGCCTGTATATAGCCTTGGTCAATGTAGGTAAAGTCAATAAAACAGCTTACCGGGTTGCCGTCCAAATCGTTTTTGCTTACGGCCTGCAGGTTGTCCCCCACGGGCAGGGGCATTTGCACCGGGGGCGGGGTGCGCACATAGTCCGGGTTGGCAAGCGAGGGGCTGCCCTCCGGCGTGAAGCCTTCCTCGGGGGTGCAGCCGGCCATAAAACCGCCCGCCAAAAGCAGGGCCCCCAGCAGCAGGGCCGCTGCGCGAAGCCGGTGTCTCAAGGCGGGCACCCCCTTTGGGCCTTTTCAAGGCGGAAGTTCCCCGGGCGCCGGGGCGGAACACCCACCGCAGGCCCGGCCCGCAGCGCCGGCGCGGGTAATGCAAACGGCGCGCGTACGGGGGCTTTTTTATGCACAGGGTATTCAATCTATCTTACCTTGTATACGCGAAAAATGCAAGGGCAAAGGGGCGGGGAAAACAGACAAAGCTTCGTGTCATCGCGGGATGGGATAGAGGCTGCGTGGCGGGGTGGTTTTGGTGGCACAAGCCCGACATGCCGTGGCGTGCGCGATAGGCTGCGGGCTTTGGCGCGGTGGCCGGTGCGCCGCGTGCAAGCCCCGGCGCAAAACAGCCGCACACGGCCGTGTGCGGCTGTTGGGGCAAGGTTGCGGTGCGGCGGCTATTGGCTATTTTTCGGCGTCCTTACGCTTTTGGTCCAGCAGGGCCTTTACCTTGATGGGCAGGCCAAACAGGTTGATAAAGCCCTCGGCGTCGGCGTGGTTGTAGCTGTCCCCGGTGGTAAAGCTGGCCACGTCTTCGTCGTACAGGCTGTAGGGGCTGGTAACGCCGGCGTTGATGATGTTGCCCTTGTACAGCTTTAGCTTCACGGTGCCGGTAACGGTTTTCTGGGTTTCGTCCACAAAGGCGGCAATGGCCTCGCGCAGCGGGGTGTACCACTGGCCGTTGTACACAAGGTCGGCCATTTTCAGCGCCACGTTCTGCTTAAAATGGGCGGTCTCCTTGTCCAGGCACAGGCTTTCCAGCACCTCGTGGGCGTGGTACAAAATGGTGCCGCCGGGCGTTTCGTACACGCCGTGGCTTTTCATGCCCACCAGGCGGTTTTCCACCACGTCGTAAATGCCAATGCCATTTTTGCCGCCCAGCTCGTTCAGGGCCTCTATCAGCGCCACGCCGTCCATGGCTTTGCCGTCCAGGGAAACAGGCACGCCCGCCTCAAAGCCCAGGGTGACATAGGTGGCGGCGTCGGGGGCTTTTTCCGGCGTTACGCCCAGCTGCAGCATGGTGTCATAGCCGGGCTCTTGCGAAGGGTCCTCCAGTTCCAGCCCTTCGTGAGAGAGATGCCAGAGGTTTTGGTCGCGCGAGTAGCTGGTTTTGCGGGTGAAGCGCAAAGGCACGCCATGGGCTTCGGCGTAGGCAATGGCTTCCTCGCGGCTTTGGATATCCCACTCCCGCCAGGGGGCGATGACCTGGAGGTGGGGGGCCAGGGCCTTCACGGTAAGCTCAAAGCGCACTTGGTCGTTGCCTTTGCCGGTGGCCCCGTGGCAAATGGCGTCTGCCCCCTCTTTTTGGGCAATCTCCACCAGGGCCTTGGCAATGGGCGGGCGGGCAAAGCTGGTGCCAAGCAGGTATCCCTCATACTTGGCGCCGGCCTTCAGGGTGGGCCAGATGAAGTCCTCCACCAGTTCTTTTTTAATATCGGCGATGTACAGCTTGGAGGCGCCGGTGGCCAGGGCTTTTTCCTCCAGGCCGTCCAGCTCTCCCTTTTGGCCCACATCGGCCGCCATGGCAATCACCTCGCAGCCATAGTTCTCTTTCAGCCAGGGGATGATGATGGAGGTATCCAGCCCGCCGGAGTAAGCGAGCACCACTTTTTTCACGCTCGGTTTATCTTTTTTCATATAGGGCCTCCCTTGCGCCGGGGCGCGGTGGTTTGCTGCATGCTCTCAGTATACACCCAAAATGAATAAAAGCAAGCATATTATGAATAAATATGCTTGCTTTTGGTGCGGTTTGGCGGTTTCACTAAGTTTTGCAGGGGGTGCCGGGTGGAAATATATGCAGGATGGTGAGGCGGGCGATTTTTGCGTTTTGCGCCCTTACACATCCATCCAGGCGGGGTTTCGTGGGTCTTGCCGGAAGGCCTGCAGTTTGGCAACGTCCTGCTGCTGTATGGCGCCGGTGGCCAGGGCCTGCTGCACCAGGGCGTCGTAGTCGCTCAGGCTGGTGTTTTCCACCCCGGCGGCGGCCAGGCGCTGCAGCCCGGCGGCCAGGCCATAGGTGAAAATGGAGACGATGCCCAACACCTCGCACCCGGCACCGCGCAGCACGTCCACCACGTCCACCACGCTGCCCGCGGTGGAGATGAGGTCCTCGACGACAACGGTTTTCCAGCCCGCCTCGGCGCGGCCCTCTATCTGGTTGCCCCGGCCATGGTCTTTGGCGGAAGCGCGCACATAGCACATGGGCAAGTCTAAAATATCGGCCACCAGGGCGGCGTGGGCTATGCCGGCGGTGGCGGTGCCGGCCACCAGCTGGCAGCCGGGGTACTTTTCGCAGATGATATTGGCAAGGCCCGCCTCTACCCGGCGGCGCACGGCGGGGAAAGAGAGGGTGAGGCGGTTGTCGCAATAAATGGGGCTTTGGATGCCCGAGGCCCAGGCGAAGGGCTGGTTTGGCCGCAAAAACACGGCGCCGATGGAGAGAAGGTCTTGTGCGATGGTTTGTTTTATGTCTTGCATGGGGGTGTCCTTTCCAGGTGGGGTGTTGGGGCTTTTGCGGGCGGATGCGCTACGGAGGCCCCGCGCGCCGTCAGCCGCCGGAAAATTCCGCCAGCACCTTTTGGTAGGCGGCCACGGGGTCCCCAGCGGCGGTGATGGGCCGGCCCACCACGATATAGTCGCTGCCAATGCGGGCGGCTTCGGCCGGGGTGGTAACGCGGGCCTGGTCGTCCCCGGCAGAGGCCGGGTAGCGGATGCCGGGCGTTACGGTGATGAACTCCGGCCCGCACCACTCTTTCACCAGGGGTACCTCCAGCGGGCTGCATACCACGCCGTCCAGCCCACTGCCCTGCGCGTTTGTGGCATAACTTGCCACCACTTCGTCCAGCACGCCGGGTATCAGCAATTCGCCGTTCATCGCCTCCTGGCCAATGCTGGTAAGCATGGTAACGGCGATGAGCTGCGGGCGTGTGCCGGCGGCGCCTTCCTCCAGGCCCTCCAGGGCGGCGCGCATCATGGCGCTGCCCCCGGCGGCGTGCAGGTTCACCATGTCTACCCCTAAGCGCGCAATGTTTTTCATGGCGCGGTGTACGGTGTTGGGGATGTCGTGCAGCTTTAGGTCCAGAAAAACATTGTGGCCACGCGCTTTTACCTCGCGCACAATGTCCGGCCCTTCGCCGTAAAACAGCTCCATGCCAATTTTCAGGTAGGGGGTCTGCTGGTCAAAGCGGTCCAAAAAGGCAACCAGTTCCGCGCGGGAGGGAAAGTCGCAGGGGATG